>JALONX010000492.1 GCA_025454695.1 Chloroflexaceae bacterium | reverse complement strand
TTTGTGGAATCTCACCACGTCTGGGGTAGGTTGATTGTCAGTAGCACTGTGCCGAGAACAATGACCAGACCGGCGAAGCCCTGCCGCAGGCGCGCCATCGGCAGGCGTCGGGTCAACGTTGTGCCAAGCAGCAACCCCGGCAAGCCCCCGCCCAGCAGCAGGGCAATCAACAGCCAGTTCAGCATGCCGTCACTGAGGTGACCCAGCAGCCCGGCGGCGCTGTTGAGTGCAATCACCACCAGCGATGAGCCAACTGCATCACGCATGTCCATGCGCAGCACCAGCACCAGGGCAGGAACAATCAGGAAGCCCCCGCCCACGCCCAGAAAGCCGGTCAGAAAGCCAACCGCGCTACCCGCCAGCAATACCTGCCACCAGGCAATTGGCGTGGCGGGTAGTTGGGTTGTCGGGCTACTGCCGCTACGCAGCATCAACGTGGCCACCACCAGCATCAGGATGGCAAACAGCGTTAGCAGCATTGACCCGCTGAGAAACTGTGACAGCCTTGCACCCACAAAGGCGGTGAACAGCCCGGTAGCACCAAAGATGAGGGCCGAGCGCAGGCGCACATGGCCAGCCTGGCTGTGCATGGTAGCCCCAACCACCGCGTTCAAGCCGACGATTACCAGTGATGCGCCGACTGCTGCATGTGGCTCCTGCCCCAGTAGGTAGACCAGGGCGGGCACAGTAAGGATCGAGCCGCCGCCGCCAAGCATGCCCAACGACAGCCCAATCAAGCCGCCCAGGAGAAGTGATAATAAAGCTGTTAGCATACCCAGGTTCCGTTGGATTTCGTCTGTGGCCCGACCTCTATCACGCAGGTGCCCCAGCCCGTTCAAAGTAGTCCTCAGTGCAGAAGGAAAAGGTCGCCAGCGAGTCGTTGTCGTAGCCTGCGGCCCGCAGTTCAGCTTCAACTTCGGCCTGGTTTCGGCGACCATAGACAATCTGGTCAAGCATCCAGAGCAAGGCCACCCGCGTGGCGCTGCGACAGTGCAACAAGATGTTGCCCCCGTAGCTGTTGAGTTTGGCATGGAATAGGGCCAGGTGTTCCGGTTCCAGTTCGTAGGCGGGCAGCGGCAAGTGCAAGTATTCCAGTCCGGCAGCCGTTGCATTGGCCTGCTCATGGGCAGCGCGTTTGTGGTCGGAACGCATGTTGATGACCACCTGGAAGCCAGCAGCGGCCAGGTGCGGCCAGTCTTCTGGTTGTGGCTGCCCGGCCAGCGTCAGCCGTTCGTGCATCTGGTGCAGCAGCAGGCCCCGCGTGAGCGCCGCCATGTAAATATTCCTATCGTGTGTCTGGTTCATTGTGTTATTTCTCAGTTGGCCTGTCGGCAATCCGGCCTTTAGATAAACAGCGTCACTTTAGCGCGGGCTGCATCGCCCAGGAACGTCGCCACGCCACCAGTTTCCAGGCCATCAATCAATTCACTGTCGTGAATGCCGAGCAACTCGCGGGACATATCGCACACGACCATGCGCACACCAAGCTCGCGGGCCAGCGCCAGCAGCTCTTCAGGTGATGAGACATTGCGGTCGCGCATGAGTTTGCGGATGATTTTGGCCCCGGCCCCAAAGAAATTCATCTGTGAAAGGCCAAGTTGCCCCAGGCTGCCCGGCAGCATAGCGGTAAAGCCCTGCTCCAACGGGTTCTTACCCGTAAACAGCTTCTGCTTTTTTACGACGCTGAGGCCCCAGAAGGTGAAAAACATCGAGACTTCCAGGCCCATCGCCGCCGCGCCCGTAGCGATAATCAAGGCGGCAATGGTCTTGTCGAGGTCACCCGAAAAGACTACCATAGCAACTCGATCTTCAATTGTCTGTGCCGGGGCGGCTTCAAGGCTAGCCAATCGGTTTTCCAGGGCTGCGATACGATCCAGCAGCGCCTGGATGTCGGTCTGTTCAAGTGTTGATAATGTCATAGCGATACCTTTGTGTGGTGTAGAAACCGTTTCTTTTGCTCACAAGTGGGGTGGTTCACCCTTCCGTCGTTCAACTGGTGCGGCGCAGGTAGTGGATGTAGAGGTCTTGTCCGGCTTCCTGCCCAGTTTCCTGCGAAATCAGTTCGACATTTTTGGCTGTTTTTGCCCAGCCCTGGAAGTCGGCAACTGAGCCACGGTCGGTGGCGACGACCCGTAGCACCTGGCCTACCGCCAGTTCGCCAATGGCTTTTCGGCTCTTTACCAGCGGTAGTGGGCACTTGGCACCCTTTACGTCCAGGGTTTGATCATACGCTGTATCCATCGGTCGCTTCCTTTCTTGTATTAGTAGTGTTCGGTTGGCGGAGACAGGTTGCCCTCGCCAGGCCGATTAATGACTTAGCGCACAGATATTTTTGCCCAGTTCCAGTTCGTCGGCCTGGGCCTCATCGGGCGTTGCCAGGCCAATGTTGACCCGTTTGATTTCAACATACTGGGGTGGGAACACTGGTAGGTTGCCCAGCACATAGGTGGTGAACTGGGCCAGGGTGCGTGGTGCCAGCCCGTCATTGGTTTGCAACAGGGCGCTGTAGGGCATAGCAAATCGCCCGTCTGCACCGCCTTCGTCCAAATCGCTGAAGTGGGCGGGCAGGATCAGCGTCGTATCATCCACATAGCGGGGCAGGCGCTGGTAGATGCTTTCGTAGAGCAGCGGTGTCCAGGTCTCACCTTTGCCGCCCAGATCGGGCCGCCCAAACGAGCGCAGAAAGATGCCGTCGCCAGTGAAGAGGTAGCTGGCCCCATCAGGTGCGGTGAGCCGGAAATTCATTTGCCCCAGGGTATGGCCAGGGAACCAGAGAGCTGTCAGGGTCAACTGGCCGATGCGGAAGACCTGGCCATCCTCCAGCGTGGTGTAGGCAATGCGGGCAGGCAGCATGTCAATCGGATGAATGGCATCGTAGGCATGGACGTAATAGGGCGCACCAGTTGCCTGGGCCAGGGCCGGGCCACCGCTGATGTGATCCGCATGGACGTGAGTGTCGAAGATGGCGGTCAACGTTGCGCCTGCCTCGCGCACGATCTCCAGATAGTGGCTGGTGTGGCGCAACGGGTCAATAATCGTCGCCTGACCAGCGCTGATGATCACAAAACTTACGTCACCCCGGGCTGGCCGGGCCACCTGCACAAGCTGTCCGTCGGCGGTGGTGACGATAGGGCGAACGTGGTAGTAGTTGCCCCAGCTCATGATGCCGCCCTGAAGGTAAGCTGCTTTATTCCCGCGCTGTTGTAGTAGTTCGGCGATGTACTGGGATGAACCCTCTTTGGCGCATACCACCAGCACCTCGCGGCCACGCGGCAGGCGGGCAATAGCACCATCTTCGTCCTCAAGAAACTCGTAGTAAGGAATATTCAAGCTTTCCAACCCGGCCCGCCCTTCAACCCGCCAGCGCCGGAAGTCATCGGGATTGCGCACATCAAGTATAAACAGCGTCGGGTCGTGCAGCAGCCGTTCATACAACTCAGCAGCCTGAAGCGCTGGAACAGCAATAGTGGTTTCTGTAATTGTCATCGGCTAGCCCTCCGTATTCTATGTGTGAGTCTTCACGAGATATGTTATAGCAGAGCAATGTAAGGGCTATACGAGAGCTTTGTAAGAGCCGTGTAAAGAAATGCCTCCATCAACGGCTTTCACAACGGTTTAACAAGCAGGGCGTTTCAGACACTGTTCAGGGGTGGGCCATGGGCAGGGTCAGGGTAAAGGTGCTGCCCTGGCCGGGGCCGGGGCTGGCCGCTGTAATATCGCCGCCCATGGCCCAGGCCAGGTGTCGAGCAATCGTCAGGCCAATACCGCTGCCGCCGCTGGTACGGCTGCGAGAAAGGTCAACGCGGTAGAAACGCTCAAAGAGGTAGGGCAGGGCTTCGGCGGGGATGCCGATGCCCGTATCTGACACTCCAATGTGGGCCTGGTTGTCGTGGGTGGTCAGATGAATCGTGATACAGCCGTTCTCTGGGGTGTAGCGGATGGCATTGCCAATCAGGTTGACCAGAATCTGGGCTACCCGATCCTGATCAGCATGCACCAGCAGGCTTGCCGGTGACTCTGCGCCAATGCGCAGGACGTGGGCCAGCGCCTGGGGTTTCAGCTGGGCAACCACACGCTCCAGCAGAGGAACCATGTCGAACGGCTCAAGGTTCAGCGGCGTCTGGCCCGCCTCAACTCGGGAGAGGGTTTGCAGATCCTCCACCAAGTGGCGTAGGCGGCGCACCTCGTGCTGCATCGCCGAGAAGCTCTCCGGGTCACCAGGCAGCACGCCGTCAATCAACCCTTCCAGGTAGCCTTCTAGTCCCGCCAGCGGTGTGCGCAACTCGTGGGCTACATCGCCAATCAAGGTTACCCGCTGCTGTTCCACATGCTCCAGAGCGGCGGCCATCTGGTTGAAGCTGCGGGCCACATCGGCCAGTTCGTTGCTGCCGGGCACCGCCAGGCGCTCGCCGTAGTGTCCGGCGGCAATCCGTCGGCTGCTGCTGGCCAGTTGGTTCAGTGGCCTCAATATTTCCCGCATGAGCAACAGGCTGGCCGCCAGGGCTGCACCAGTAGCTGCCAGGGCTGCCACCACCAGCGCCGTGGTGACGGCGGCTTGAAAGCCGGGCAGGAGTTCAGGGGCAACACTGCGGGCAGCCAGCCACTCGGCCACGCTGATGAGCGTTACCACGCCAACCACCACCACCAGCATCTGGGCCGCCACCATGCGCCAGCGTAATTGTCGCCAGAAAGCCATCTCGTCTCCGTGTCAGGCTGGTTCTTCGTCTACAAATTTGTAGCCCACCCCGCGCACGGTGCGGATGAGGGTTGTACCAAGGGCCGCTTCCAGTTTGCGGCGCACCTGGCCGACATACACATCAACCACCCGGTCGGTGCCATAGAAATCGCTGCCCCAGACCTGGTCAATCAGCTGCTCGCGGTTTAGCACTTTGCCCGCATGGCGCACCAGCGCTAGCAGCACATCAAACTCGGTGGTGGTTAGTTCAAGCAACTGGTCGCCCGCCCAGACCTCGCGGCGCTCCGGGTCAACCAGCAGGTGGAGCGAACGTAGCCCCGGCTCTGGCGATGGGGCGGCCCGGCGGCGGCGCAAAATAGCTTCAACCCGGGCAACCAGTTCACGGGGGCTAAACGGCTTGGTGAGATAGTCATCGGCCCCGATGCGCAGTCCGGCCACGCGGTCGGCCTCTTCGCTGCGGGCGGTCAACATAAGGATAAAGACATCGGACTCCTGGCGTAGGCGGGCGGCAACTTCCATTCCATCCATGCCCGGCAGCATCAAATCCAGCACCACCAGATCAGGGTGGTGCTGGCGGGCCAGCGTCAGGCCATCCAGCCCAGTTTCGGCCCAGAAGATGCAAAACCCGGCCTGTTCCAAGTAGGCCCGAACAACGGTGCGAATGCTGGTCTCGTCTTC
>JALONX010000491.1 GCA_025454695.1 Chloroflexaceae bacterium | reverse complement strand
AACCGAAAACACGCATGTCCAAGATACTGAATATCGGGCATTTTCTATGTCCTCATTATTTCACCGCCGAGAACGCAAAGATCGCAAAGCATTATAAATGGCATTACATATCTTCTACCTCGGCGTCCTCTGCGATCTCCGCGGTAAAATCCTCTTCCTCCACGTCGTGTTTAAGTTCTTGCCACAGCCGATTGACGATTTTCATTGTGCTGCCTGCATCGAAGCCGCGCCGTTGCAGGTAACCTCCGAGCCGCCGCTGAAAGGTGGCCCGGTCAGGCGCATCAGCATATTTTCGCAGGGCCGCGCGGGCCAGCGTCAAGGCCCGCTCGTCTTCATCGCCGGTCAACTCCTCGTCGTGCAGCACCGTGTCCACCACAGTTCGGCTCACGCCCTTGCGGCGCAGCTCTTCCCGCAGCATGCGGGCACCCCGTGGCCGACAGGTGAGGCGATTTTCGACCCAGAAGCGGGCAAATTGTTCGTCATTCAGCAAGCCCAGTTCCACCAGCCGGGCTACCGCCAGGTCTATCGCTTCTGGTTGAAACGACTTTTGCGCCAGCCGTTCGCGTACTTCGGTGGTGGAACGGGGCCGGGCATTTAAGAAGCGTAGCGCCGCCTGAAACGCTTTGTCATTGCCCTCAGCTGATTCCAGCCGCGTCCAGGCTTCAGCTTCCAGCACTTTGCCAACATGCAGCCCTTCCCGGCTTAGTGTGTTCAGGCTGATACCAATGGCAAACGCGCCATCAATAAACACGTTCACCCGCTGGCTATCGTGTTCCTGGGCGCGGAGGGCGGTAATTTTTCCTGCTGGCATACAAATCAAACGGCGTAGAGACGCCCCGGCGGGGCGTCTCTACGCCGTGTTGTCGTTACTCTTCCTCGAACAGGCCGTCGCCCTCGTCGGCCGCGTTTTCAGGGGCGGCAATGCCGGTGGGTCGGGTGATGGCCTGAGCCTTGATCAGGCGTTCGATCTCGTTGGTGATCTCTTTGTTTTCCTTGAGGAAGTTGCGCACATTCTCGCGGCCCTGGCCGAGCCGGTCTTCGCCGAGGTAGAACCACGCGCCGCTCTTGCGGATGATACTCATGTCAACCGCAATGTCGAGAATATTCCCTTCGCGGGAGATACCCTCGTTGGCCAGAATGTCGAACTCGGCCTGGCGGAAGGGCGGCGCAACCTTGTTTTTGATCACCTTGACGCGCGAGCGGGAGCCGATGGTTTCGTCGCCCTGCTTCAGCGTTTCAATGCGGCGAATGTCGAGGCGCACCGAGGCATAGAACTTGAGGGCCTGGCCACCAGTGGTGGTTTCAGGCGAGCCAAACATCACGCCAATCTTGAGGCGCAACTGGTTAAGGAAGACCACTATCGTCTTGCTTTTATTGATTGCACCGGAGAGCTTGCGCAGCGCCTGGCTCATCAGGCGGGCCTGGAGACCGGGCAACGAGTCGCCCATGTCACCTTCGATTTCAGCCCGGGGCACCAGCGCCGCAACCGAGTCGATCACCACCACGTCAACCGCGTTGGAACGCACTAGCATCTCGCAGATTTCCAGGGCCTGCTCGCCCGTGTCCGGCTGCGACACCAGTAGGTCGTCAATATTCACACCGCATCGCTTGGCATAAACCGGGTCGAAGGCATGTTCAGCATCAATAAAGGCAGCCACACCGCCCAGCTTCTGGGCTTCGGCCACAATGTGCTGGGCGAGGGTAGTTTTACCACTGCTTTCCGGGCCGAAGATCTCGACTACGCGGCCCCGGGGCAGGCCGCCAAGGCCCAACGCCACGTCCAGCGCGATCGCACCAGTAGGGATCACATCAATGGCCAGACGGGTGCTGGCCTCGCCCATCTTCATAATCGAGCCTTTGCCGAACTTGCGGTCAATCTGGCTCATGGCGGCGGACAGGGCTTTCTCTTTTTCGGGCGAGATGGCCATTGTGGGCGCTCCTCCGTTTAACGTACTCACTCGTATGCTCCTTTATGCTACTCTACTATACGGTAGGGGCGCTGTCAACGCAACAGGCCCGAGGCAAACACCGGCTAAGTATAGCACGAATGTTTGAAACAAACAAGCGGTAATTTCGTGCATGTGAAAGCAGCGAATTCTAATAGTAGAGGCTATAAATAAATTGTCACCGAAGACTCACCAGGGTGCGCGTGTGACAGGCTCGTGCAGGTGTGCTAGCATTGAAACAGCAGGTGAACATCAGACTCGTTCTATATCAAGGAATAACATGGCCCAATTCCAAGTTACTGATCCTCAGTTTGCCGAACGGGTACACGAAAGTTTTAACCGCCAGACGATTATGCACACCATTGGTGCCAGCCTCACGCTGGTGGAGCCGGGCGTGATCGAAATTACGCTGCCATTTCGGGCCGATCTCTGCCAGCAGCACGGCTTTCTGCACGCGGGCGTCATCACTACCGTCGTTGATAGCGCCTGTGGCTACGCCGCCTTTACGCTGATGCCCACCGATGCCGCCGTAATGAGCGTTGAGTTTAAGGTCAATCTACTCAGCCCGGCAACGGGCGAACAGTTTCTGGCCCGTGGCACGGTGCTGAAGCCAGGCCGCACCATCACCGTCACCAATGGCGAACTCTGGGCACAGCAAGGCGACTCGCGCAAGCTGGTGGCAACCATGACAGCCACGATGATCCGGGTGGAGGGGCGGAACATTGCTGGATGAGTTACGAGTTACGAGTTTACGAGTTGAAGCATTCTTCGCCTCTCTTCGCGGTCTTCGCGGATCAATACAGGGAACGATATGGCATTTTCAGTGTGTGTGTATTGTGGGGCGCGGCACGGCAGCAGTGCGATGCACGACCAGGCAGCGGCGGAGTTTGGCATGGCCATGGCCGTCCACCGCTGGCGGCTGGTCTATGGCGGCGGGCGCGTGGGGCTGATGGGCACGGTGGCGCGGGCGGTGCTGGCGGGTGGCGGCGAGGTGCTTGGCGTCATCCCGCAGGGCTTGCTTGACCGGGAGTTGGCCATGACCGAGGTCAACGAACTGGTTGTCACCCAGACGTTGCGCCAGCGCAAGGCAATTATGGACGAGCGGGCCGATGCCTTTGTGGCCTTGCCCGGTGGCTTTGGCACACTGGAAGAAATGGTGGAAACACTGACCCTGCGCCAGCTGCGCTATCATAACAAGCCGATTATTCTGCTTAATTTGAACGGCTTCTACGACCCGCTACTGACCTTCTTCGATCACATCATCACCGAGGGTTTTGCATCATCCAACGCGACCGAACTCTATCATGTGGCGGACAGTGTGGCGGCGGCGGTGATGCTGCTGGAAAGATATGCGGGGAATTAGAAGAAGGCTACAATCAGTACGATTCGCTAGCAACAACATTTCTTTATCTACACATGCTGCTCGCTGTCATTCCGACCGGAGAGAGGAGTCTACATTGTTATGCATTGTTACACATTGAAGACTCCTCACATTCATTCGGGGTGACATAGAAGGTCAATGGAAAAAGCTTCGTTGACAGACTACTAATGACATCTATGATCGAGCTTGAGTCCGTGACCGATACACATCCGCCCAAAGAAGGTTGCCAGACAGTAGTGGGAAGGGCTACCATGCCTGCTATGAACACGTTTTTCACATGGCAAAACGAACGGAGAATTTATCAGCGGTGGGGGTGTGAGTAGGTTTGCTCGTTTTTTTGCAACATCACGGGCCCGCTGCACCAGCCACGGTCAGCGGGTGTTGTGTTTGTAGCGGCAGCCCACGGCAATCGGCTATAATGAAAAGAATGGCATATTGTGGAGGATGACTATGACCCAGATTACCCCGCCCGTGCGGGTGCGTTTTGCCCCCAGCCCCACTGGCTACCTGCATATCGGCGGTGTGCGCACGGCGCTGTTCAACTGGCTCTTCGCCAAGCACTACGGCGGCCAGTTTCTGCTGCGGATTGAAGACACCGACGAGGCCCGCTATGTACCTGGGGCCGCCGACAACCTGATGGAATCACTGCGTTGGATTGGCCTGAACTGGGACGAAGGGCCAGACATTGGTGGCCCCCATGCGCCCTACGTCCAGTCGCAGCGCAAGGAAGTTGGTATCTACCAGCCCCATGTAGAACGGCTGCTGGCCGAGGGCAAAGCCTACATGTCCTTTACCACGCCGGAGGAGCTTGACCAGATGCGGGCCGACGCCGAGGCCCGTGGGATCAAGGCCTTTCGTTTCCGTGGCCCCGAGCGCGACTGGCCCCTGGCCCAGCAGCAGGAACTGGCCGCAACTGGCAAGCCCTACACCGTGCGGCTCAAAGTGCCAATGGAGGGCAGCACCAGCTTTCACGATCTCATTCGCGGCGGTGGGCAGGCCATCACTGTCAACAATGCCGAACTGTACGACATTGTGCTGCTGAAGGCAACCGGCATGCCCGTGTATCACCTGGCCCACCTGGTGGACGACCACATGATGGGCATCACCCATGTGATGCGCAGCGAGGAGTGGGTGCCAAGCGCCCCCTACCATGCGCTGCTCTACCAGGCCTTTGGCTGGCAGCAGCCCGCCTTTGCCCACCTGCCCGTGGTGTTGCGGCAAGATGGCAAAGGCAAGCTCTCCAAGCGCAAGGATGACGTGGGCGCAAACCGCTTCTGGGAGCGGGGCTACCTGGCCGACGCCATGTTTAACTATCTGGCGCTGCAGGGCTGGAGCTACGACGACAAAACCGAAATTATGACCCGCGATGAGATCGTCGAGCGCTTCACGATTGAGAAGGTGCAGTCGTCGCCGGCCCGCTGGAACCCGGACAAGCTGCGCGACATGAATGGCATCTACATCCGCAAACTCAGCACGGCGGAACTGACCGAACTGTTGCTGCCCCACCTGGCAGGTGCGGGCTACGTCGGCAACCCGGCCAGCGCCGAGGAGCGAGCTTATGTCGAACGGCTGGTGCCGCTGATCCACGAACGGCTGGAGGAACTGGGCCAGGCCCCGGAGCTGCTTGAGTTCTTCTTCAACGACGTGAGTTACCCCGACCCGACGCTGCTCATTCAGAAGAAGATGGATGCCGCTGGCACCGTGACCGCCCTCCGCGCCGCCCACGAGCACCTGCAAGCCCTGCCGGAGTGGAACGAAGCCAGCCTGGAAGAGGCGCTGCGGGCATTGGCCGACGAGCTTGGCCTCAAGCCGGGCCAGCTGTTTGGCACGCTGTAACTGGCGATGAGAGTTTGGCAATTGGCGATTGGCAAGCGGTGGTCAGTTGCCAGTTCTCAATTTGGCAGTTTGCAGTACAATGCAGCGACATCCCATGCAAGGTGGGTAGTACCTCCTTGCCAAGAAGTAACGGCCAACTGCGAACTGCACGCTGCCAACTGAGCATGTTCCTTTACAAATTTTTCAGATTCAGTACTAGCCCCGCCATACCCCAAAGGGTACTCTAGTCCTGTTGTCATGCTTCACGGCCCGTGTTACGATTGGATCGCATTGCAATCGCATACATCGTAGCACGGGAGCATTGCTTGTGAAGCTTGAAGGTTCCCTATCCACATTTCCGCTCCGTGAATTAATGGAGATGACCGTCTACAGTTCTGTGACGGGCGTTCTTACCCTGTTCTGGGATAATTTGGAAGGCCAGGTCTACTTTCGTGATGGCCAGCCGTACCACGTAAATTGCGGCGACATCACTGGTGCCACCGCCGCTGCGCTGCTGTTTGAACAGACACAGGCCCGCTTTTCGTTTGTGAGTGACGTTATTGTTGACAAAAAAACGATCTGGGGCGACCCGTTTGAATTTGTTGACAGCGCCGAGCGCCAGGCCACCCGCTGGCGGCGCATTCGGAGGCTGGTGCCCAACACCAGCATGCTGCCGCGACCGCTGGTGAGTGCCGAGGTGGCCCAGAGCCGCGTTAGCCCCGAGCACTGGCCGATTTTTAACGCCATTGATGGCCGCCACACCCTGGCCGACCTGGCCCGGCTGCTGCGGTGGGAAGAGCTTGACGTGGCTGAAGCCGTGGCCCAGATGATGAGCGACAACGTGCTGAGTCTGGATGCCGCCCCCTGGACAATGCCCCAGGCCGGTGCAATCTCCACCGTGCTGAGCCGCAACAACCCCTCGAGCCTGAAGGCCAGGCTGATGCAGGCCACGCCAGCGCCAGCCGGAACCACACCCTCGGTGGTGGCCGAAGGGCCGAGCCGAGGCAGTGAGCACCCACTGCCGCTGCCCCCAGCGGAAGAAGCCGTGCTCCGGGTGTTGCGGGGATAGCGAAGATTTATAATTTATAATTCACGCGATTTATGCGAAACAAGAAAGCATTTCGGAAGGTCTGCGACCCTCCAAACCTCCCGCTTGAGGAGCGACTGCGTAACTCGTGTAATGTATAAGTATGAGACCAGCCACAAAACGTGCTGGTCTCTTTTTGGTTTCTCGGCGCTTGCAGCGCCCTCGGCGGTGGATAGTGCGGTGAGTACGCGGTTGCCACGCTACGGCCCCCGTGCTACAATAGGACATATCTTTCTCATACGTTGCGTGATGGGCGCATGCACAGCACCGCAACACAACACAACCCCATGTGGTTGCCTCACGTTATTACCATTGATGGCCCGGCAGGTGCCGGAAAAAGCACGTTGGGTGAACTACTCGCCCGGCGCATTGGCTACCTCTATTTTGACACCGGCGTGATGTACCGTGCGCTTACATTGCAGGCCCTGCGCGACGGCTACAACCTCCACGATGCAGCTGCCCTTGAGCAACTGGCCCACGCCATTCGTATTGATGTTGTTCCTCCCACCGTTGATGATGACCGCCAATACACTGTGCTGGTGAACGGCAACGATGTGACATGGGAACTACGCAGCCCCGAGGTAGACAGACACGTCTCACTGGTGTCGAGCTACCCCGGCGTGCGGGCCGAACTGATTCGCCGCCAGCGCGAGATTGGCCTGCGGGGCCAGGTGGTGATGGTGGGCCGTGATATTGGCACCAGAGTGATGCCCGATGCGCCGCTGAAGATTTATCTGCAAGCCTCGCTTGAAGCGCGTGCCCGCCGCCGCTTGCACGACCAGCAACGCCAGGGCCTTGCGCCAACGTTGGAACAGGTGCAGGCCGAGGTTGCCCGCCGCGACGCGCTTGACCAGCATGTGATGGCCCCCGCCAGCGATGCGCTGGTGCTATCGTCAGACAACATCACCCCAGAAAACGAAGTAGACTGGATTCTGGCCCAGGTGCAGCGGGACACCACCCCGTGACGCCCCCAACATCAACCAAACCCAGGTGTGGCAATGACCCAGCAGGCAAAAACGCTAACCGAACTAGAAGCAGCCGACTCGATTGACCTGTTGCCGGGCGAGCAGATTCTCCATGTGACTGGACGGCACATTGTTCTGCTCATCCAGCGCATGGTTGGGCCGCTCGCCATTATCCTCTCCTGCATCACCCTGGTGATCTACCGCAGCATTGGCGGCACCTTTATCTCAGTGCAAAACGGCTCAGGCGTGGGCATGGACTCATTTAATCGCCTGTTGCTGCTGGCCCTGGGGCTGGTGGTGGGGCTGTTTGCGCTGGTGCGCTGGCGGCTTTCCAAAGCCAGAGGGCCGCAGTGGACTCTGGTGGGGTTGGGCCTGTTTATCCTGTTGTGGATGTTTGCCCGGACTCAGGGAGTGAGTTTTTTCTCCATCAACCGCCTGGAGGCCCGCCCGTTCGATCTGGTGAATATTCTGCTGGTTGGCGTGGTGCTCCTGTCGCTGGTGTATGCCATCTACGTCTTCTTCGACTGGTCGAACGATGAACTGGTGTTAACCAACAAACGG
>JALONX010000490.1 GCA_025454695.1 Chloroflexaceae bacterium | reverse complement strand
ACAATTGCTGGCGGTGCATCCTGCGTGGGGACGCCAACGGTCAGGACGCCATACACCAGCCCGCCCCCAAAGATGCAGAAGCCGACGACGACCACCAGCAGCGGGATAAGCCATTTTGCCATGCACATTCCTGCCTGGTAACATAAGTGAAAAGCTGTCCGTGACGCGCCAGTGGCTCAACCTCTTTCTGCAAGCAGCATTGCACACGCTCGTCGCGTCCCCATGGTAGCAATCGTGTCAAGGCACGCTTGCACCGCCGCCGCGAGGCTGCTATTGGTTGCAATCGCTTCCCCAATAACCGCCAGCACCGGGCGCGGGTCGGTGGGCTGGCGTTGCGCCCGTTCCGTCAACACTTCGTGCAGCGGGTCAACGATGGTGATGGGCTGGTTTTGCTCGTCAGCGCCCCGCAGGTAGCGGCACCAGGCGGCCAGCACAAAGGCAATCGCCTGCACGGGGCGGCCCGCCGCTAGCAACTCCTCAAGGGGTGGAATGACGAAGTTGCGGAGTTTTGTTGAGCCATCCTCGGCCAGCCGCTGCACCTGGTCGCGAATGGCGGTGTTTGCAAAACGCTCAATCAGGGTCGCCTTGTATATCGTTATGTCAATCCCTGGCACGTTGGGAATAGTGGGCGTCACCTCATCCATGTAGCGCTGCACAAAGCGGCGCAGCGTGGGGTCGGCCATGGCCTCGTCCACATGGCGAAAGCCCATCAGATAGGCGACATAGGCCAGGGCCGAATGGCCACCGTTGAGCAGTCGCATCTTGAGCTTTTCATAGGGCGCGGCGTCGCTGGTGAACTGCACGGGCACCGCCAGCGTGTGCGACTCTAGCGCCACTGGAACGGTGATCTGCTCAAAGTGGGGGCGTCCGTTGATGAAGGTGTCCTCAACCACCCATTGCAGATAGGCTTCGCTCATCACCGGGCAGCTATCATCTATGCCACACGTTGCCCGCACAAAAGCCCGCGTCTCGTCGGTGACACCCGGCGTAATGCGATCTACCATGGAGTTGGGGCAGGTGGTGTGGGTGCGAATCCAGTCGGCCACGGCCCGCTCCTTCAGCTCGGCAAACTGCAGCAACAGGTGGCGTAGGCGCTCGCCGTTGCCCGGCACATTGTCACACGAAAGCATGGTGAAGGGCTGGCCGTTGGTTGCCTGGCGGGCCAGGGCCACCTGGAACAACAGCCCTAGAGCCGTGTTGATCGAGTCTCCGTCCAGGTCAGCCCTGACCTCGGGGTGTTCGACATCCAGGTCGCCCGCCTGGGTGTCGTAGTAGCCCTTCTCGGTGACAGTCAGGGAAATAATTTTGATTGGGTCGGCGGCGAGGCGCTGGATGACCTGCTGCGGGTTGGCCGGGGCGTAGGCAGCCTCCTTGATGGAGCCGATGAGTCTGCATGCGGTTTGTGAACCGGCCCGTTCGGTGAGCGTGTAGAGGTAGTCCTGCCGCCGCAGCGCCTCGAACAGGGCTACATCGGCCTCCCGCAGCCCCACCCCGTAGATCATCCACTCCTCGTCGGGAGAGGAACGCAGATACTGATCGAGAAATAGGGCCAGGTGGGAGCGCACAAAATTCCCCACGCCGATGTGGGCGATCCCACAGCCTGGCTGCGCCCGGTTGTAGGGCGGGCCGGATGCCTGCCACGTCCCTTGAGTTGACTGCATATGAACCTCCGTGTGCTGCCAGCAACGGCCTACACATGGTTCACCAGCAAGTTTTGGGCTGCGGGCAAAGTTGGAGAATACTGAACATTTCCTGTGTGTCCATCATGCGATTTCCTGCATTGGTCGTACACGCGGCGGTGGCAAGGGACGGCCTGTTTCCTAAAAATGATGACTCAAATCTCGTGAACTCGCTCTTCCACCATTCGCTCCACCACCGCAATCGCCGCCGCCACATCGGCCACCTCCACCGCCTCGGCGGGGTTGTGGCTGATGCCGCCCGCACAACGCACAAACAGCATGGCAACCTCGCAGAGATCAGCCATGGCAATGCCGTCGTGGCCTGCGCCGCTGCACAGATCACGCACGGGGTAGCCTGCCCCGGCCACGGCCCGCGCCAGCGCCCCACGCAACCGGGGCGAGCAGGCCGTGGCGGCGGTAGCCTGGAGCGTTTCCCATGTGAAAGCGAGGCCGCGCCGGGCCGCGATGGCTTCGGCCTCTTCGCGCAGGGCGGCAACGGCAGCCTCACGGCGGGCGTCGTGCTGATGGCGCACATCCAGGCTCAGGCTGGCAGCGCCGGGGACAACGTTACTTGCGCCGGGGCGGACACTAAGCTGCCCCACAGTGGCCACCAACTCCGGGTCATTGGCTGCCCGGCCCAGGGCTTCCGCCGCCAGAATAAACTCGGCGGCGGCGCAGAGGGCGTCGCGGCGGAGCTGCATGGGCACGGTGCCCGCGTGCCCGGCCACGCCCCGGAAGTGCAGGTTGGCCCGCGTGGCCCCGGCAATGGCCGACACAACGCCCACCGGCAGCCCTTCCGCCTCTAGCACCGGCCCCTGCTCAATGTGAACTTCCAGATAGCCCAGCACCTCATCCCGCCGGTAGGCACATGTGGCCAGCGCCGCCGGGTCGCCGCCAAAGGCCCGCATCGCCTCGGCCAGCGTCATGCCGTCGGCATCGGCGAGACGTAGCCAGGACGAGTCGAAGGTGCCTGCAATGGCCCGGCTGCCGAAGAAGGAGCTGCCAAAACGCACGCCCTCCTCATCAGCAAAAGCGATTACGTCAATGGCAAAAGGCAGCCGCAGCTCCCGCCGATGAAGCGACTCCACGGCGGCGAGGCCGACCAGCACCCCCAGCGGCCCATCGTAGCGGCCCGCGTCACGCACGCTGTCGAGGTGCGAGCCAATGATCAGGGTTTTGCCGCCCGGTGTTGCGGCCCCGTAGCGCCCAATCAGGTTACCCACGGCGTCTTCGCGCACTGCCATGCCCGCCGCCGCCATCCAACCCACCACCAGGCGGTGGGCCTCGCGCAAAGCAGGCGTGTACGAGCGGCGGGTAAGCTGTTCCGGCTCTTCACTGCATGCAGCCAGAGCCTCAGCCCGCTGCATGACGATGGTAGCTAGTTTGTGTGGCATAACGAGTTACGAGTTACGAGTTACGAGTTATGAGTTACGAGTTATAAGTTATGAGTTATGAGTTATGAGTTATGAGTTAGAAACTGGTTCTGGGTTCTGGGTTCTCAGTTCTTCTCAATTCTCAATTCTCAATTCTCAACTCTCAATTCTGCCCAGGCCGATTCTACTGCAAAATTGTTATGTCGCAAGTATGCAGAGCGTGTGTATTGCTGGCGCACTGGAACGAGAGCATGGCTGCCGTACTCCATATCGCGCTGGCGCATTGAAACGTTATAATGTGGATAGTTCACAATCGTCAATCTTTAATCGCCAATCGCCAATCTCTACTCTGCTGGAATGCATATGAAACGCAACAAAGTAATTTCTGCTGATGACGCCGTGCGGGTAATTCTCGATGGAGACACACTGGTGACGAGTGGTTTTGTGGGCGTGGGCTTCCCAGAAGAGCTGGCGCTGGCCCTGGAACGCCGTTTTGTGGAAACGGGCGCACCGCGAGACTTAACGCTGGTGTTTGCCGCCGGGCAGGGCGATGGCAAAACCAGGGGACTCAACCACTTCGCCCACGAGGGCCTGGTGCGGCGAGCTATTGGCGGCCACTGGGGCCTGGCCCCGGCCCTGGGGCGCATGGTGGCCGAAAACCGCATCGAGGGCTACTGCTTTCCGCAGGGCGTGATCACCCATCTTTTTCGCCAGATTGCGGGCCACAAGCCCGGCGTTATCACCACCGTGGGCCTGCACACCTTTGTTGACCCCCGACGCGACGGCGGCAAACTCAATGGGCGCACCACCGAACCAATAGTGGAACTGCTGACCCTGAAGGGCAAGGAGTACCTGTTCTACCCCACGTTTCCGATCAATGTGGCGCTGCTGCGGGGCACCACCGCCGACGAAGAGGGCAACGTGACGATGGAACATGAGGCGCTGACTCTTGAGTCCCTTTCCATTGCCCAGGCGGTGAAAAACAGCGGCGGCATTGTGATTGTGCAGGTGGAACGGGTGACGACCGAGCGCATGCTGAGTCCACGGGAGGTGAAAATTCCCGGCATTCTGGTGGACTGTGTGGTGATCGGGCGACCGGAAAACCACATGCAGACGTTTTTGGAGCAGTACAATCCCTCGTACACTGGCGAAGTCAAAGTTTCGCCCAACATCATCAAGTCGGTGCCGTTTGATTGTCGCAAAATCATCGCCCGGCGAGCGGCGATGCTGTTGAAGATCAACGCCGTGGTGAACCTGGGCATCGGCATGCCCGAAGGGGTGGCGTCGGTCGCCAACGAAGAAGGTATTCTCGACCTGATCACGCTGACGGTGGAGCCGGGCGGCATCGGCGGCATTCCAGCAGGCGGCTTGAGTTTTGGGGCGGTGGCCAATGCCCAGGCGATTATTGACCAGCCCTACCAGTTCGATTTTTACGACGGCGGCGGGCTGGATCAGGCCTTTCTCGGCATGGCCCAGGTGGATGGGGCGGGCAACGTCAATGTGAGTCGTTTTGGGCCACGGCTGGCCGGTGCGGGCGGCTTTATCAACATCAGCCAGAACGCCCGTGAACTCTACTTTCTGGGCACCTTTACGCCCAAAGCCACCGTGGTGGTGGAGAACGGCCAGCTACGCATCACTGATGCTGACCAGAAGCAGAAGTTTGTGCGCCAGGTGGAACATGTGACTTTTAGTGGCGACTACGCCCGCCAGCGCGGCCAGAGCGTCTACTACATCACCGAGCGCTGCGTCTTCCGCCTGGTGGCCGATGGGCTGGAGCTGGTGGAAGTTGCGCCAGGGGTAGACATCGAACGGGACATCCTGCCGCATATGGGTTTCACCCCGCTGATCGCGCCCCAGGTGATGCAGATGGACGCCCGCATCTTCCGCCCCGAGCTGATGGGCCTGCGCAACCTCTCACCGGTGACGCTGAACGAGCGCCTGAAGTATGACGAAGCCCAGAACCTGCTCTTCTTCAATTTTGAAGGTTTGAGCCTGAAGGACGAAGCCGATGTACGCCAGCTGGCATCATTCCTGGAGTGGCGCATTGAGTCGTATGGGCGCAAGGTGCATGCGGTGGTGAACTACGATAACTTCAACCTGAACCAGTCTGCGGCGGCGGCCTTTTTTGCAATGGTGAAGCACAATACCGAGCATTATTTCCTCTCGTCTACGCGCTACTCCACCAACGCCTTTTTCCGTCGGCAGCTGGGCGAGGAGTTTGCACGGGCCAAAATGGATCAGCAGATCTATCGCAGCTTCGAGGAGGCCCGCGAACATCTGGGGTGAGCAGTATTCACCGCAGCGAACACCAACTTCACCACGGAGGACGCGGAGAACGCAG
>JALONX010000489.1 GCA_025454695.1 Chloroflexaceae bacterium | reverse complement strand
GGCGTTAACCAACGGCGCGGCAGCTGAAGCGGTGCTGGGTCAGGCCGACTTCACCAGCGCGACCAGTGCCACCAGCCAGAGTGGCATGGCTCGGCCATTTGCGCTCGCCCTAGATGGAGCGGGCAACCTGTGGGTGGCGGATACCAATAACAGTCGCGTGCTGCGCTTCGACAATGCTGCGACGCTGCCAAACGGGGCGAATGCGAGTGGGGTGCTGGGCCAGCCCGGCTTCACCAGCAACACCTTCGCCACCAGCCAGAGTGGTATGAGCTTCCCAACCGGCGTGGCTGTTGACGGCGCAGGCCGCCTGTGGGTGGCGGATAACGCCAACAATCGCGTGCTGCGCTTTGATAATGCCGCAACGCTGCCAAATGGGGCGAATGCGAGCGGGGTGCTGGGTCAAGCCAACTTCACCAGTAGAACCGCTGCCACCAGTCCGAATGGTATGGGCTTCCCAAACGGTGTGACGGTAGATGGCGCAGGCCGCGTGTGGGTGGCGGATAGCAGTAACCACCGGGTACTGCGCTTCGAAGGTGCGGCAGCGTTGCCAAATGGGGCGGCGGCGAGCGGGGTGCTGGGCCAGCCCGACTTCACCAGCGCAACCCCGGCCACTAGCCAGAATGGGATGCGCGATCCTTTGGGCGTACTCGCCGACGGGGCGGGTCGCCTGTGGGTGGCGGATAGCAGTAACCACCGCGTGCTGCGCTTCGACGGTGCCACAACGCTGCCGAATGGGGCGACTGCAGCTCTGTTACTGGGCCAGCCAACCTTTAACGGCTTTGTCGAGTCTACCAGCCAGGTTGGCATGTTTGGCCCAAGTGCTCTCGCGCTGGACGGGGCGGGCCGCCTGTGGGTGGCGGACGCGCTCAACAGCCGCGTGCTGCGCTTCGACAAGTCACCCCAGACAATCACGTTCGACTCGTTAGCGAACAAGGCCCTCGGCGACGCGCCATTTGCCCTGAACGCGACAGCCAGTTCAGGCCTGCCAGTGACGTTCACCAGTACCACCCCGGCGGTCTGCACCGTGAGCGGCAGCACGGTCACCCTCGTGGCAGTCGGCACCTGCATCATCAGCGCGAGCCAGGCGGGCGACCCCGACTTCAGCGCGGTATCTGTCAGTCAGTCATTCACCGTGGCGAGAACTCCCCAGACGATCACCTTCGGCCCGCTGGCGAACAAGACCCTTGGCGATGCACCATTTGCGCTGAACGCGACAGCCAGTTCGGGCCTGCCGGTCGTGTTCACCAGCGCCACGCCGACGGTCTGCACCGTGAGCGGCAGCACGGTCACACTCGTAGCAGTTGGCACCTGCACCATCAACGCCGACCAGGCGGGCAATGCCAACGTCGCCGCCGCTCCGCAGGTGCGCCAATCGTTCACGGTTGGGCAGGCTGCCCCAGCTGTAGTAAACGTCTATCTGCCGTTGGTACAACGCTAGGAACGCGAGGCGGTGGCAGCATGGGCTGTCGCCGCCTCACATCGTATGATCACAACCGTCACATGTTGTTATTCGCGCAAAGCACGCAAAGCACGCAAAGGGAAGCAGAAGGATAGACCTGTGCAACTCCTTAGCAAGCTTTGCGGCCCTTCGTTTCCTCAGGACAGGCTTTGCGCGAGGCATCTTTGTTTCCTTTGTGCCTTTGTGCCTTTGTGCCTTTGTGCCTTTGTGAGAGATTAAGTGTTTTCCTCGTTGCGGCTGTGCCCGGCGGCGGTGCGCTTTGGTGTGTCGGCACATGTGGTCAGGTGGGCGAAAAGTGCATGCCGTAGGCCCTCAAGGGTCGTGCCAACAAATACCAGCTGGTTACAGAGGTTGTTTCAACAAATAGCAGCTCAGCCCCGCCTCGGCGAGCATATCCACCACGGTGTATCCGGCGGCAAAGGCCGCCTCACACAGCTCCCGCAGCTGCAAGCGCCAGGGCAAGGCCAGCTCCGGGCGGCTGGCCTTGATCTGCTGCATGTTGGCCGGGAAGCGCAGCAGCACCTGCTGGCCCGCCAGGGACTCACAGGTAGAAGCGGGGGCTTCAGGGTCAGCGGCGGGGGCGGGGTTCAGCAGGGGTACGCCTGCCGCCAGCAGCGCCGCCACACCTGGCGCTGGTGCCGTGCCCGCCAGCCGCGCCGTTACATGTTGGCTGCTGAGGTGCCAGTCCACCTGGAAGCGGTCGCTGGGCAGCCCGGCGTTGAGTCCATCTTCCATGCTGCCGTAGAGGTCGCGCAGGTAGGTGTTGCACACCGCTCCCAGTTTGTGCAGGTTCAGGTTCGCGTTGCGGCTTTCCAGCGGGTCATACGTCCAGGTCATCAGCTGGATTCCCTGCCGCAGCACAAACTCGCGTTGGGCCAGCTTGAGTCGGTAGCCCACATTCTGGTCGCGGTAGGCGGGCAGCACGCCCAGCTGGTGCGAACAGTGTTTCAAAATGCCGTCGCTGGTGCGGCCCACAAAGCCAAAAGTGAAGCCCACCAGGGTCGGCGGGTTGTGGGCGGTGTCGAAGGCACCCAGCACCAGGCCGCCGTTTTTCTGGGCCGTGAGCGTCACATGGTAGGGCACCACATCGCGCTCGCCGTGGCCCCAAACGGCCTGTTCCAACTCCTCGGCGGCATGGTACTCGGCCAGGGTTTCCAGGGGGCGAATGATCATAGTGAGTTACGAGTTACGAGTTACGAGTTACGAATGTTGCGTGAAAAGTGAAACGTGAGCTGGACGGCAGTCATTTTGTTATCGTATCATCTTATATCTGCCCAGTCTTTGGTCTTCCGTCTCTGGTCAATCTGCAATCTACACTCTCCCAGAGTGTACCAGTTTTTGTAGAGCTGGTGTGCAGGTCGCGGGGAAGAAGGACGATGGAGGGTGACGCACATTTCGAGGCTATCTTTGGCGTAAGTTTAGACGGTCGTGCGGACTTCAGTCCGTGGCAATTGTTTGCAAGGCACAACGCGGACTGATGAAGTTTAATAATTAAATTCGGTATAGCCCGCGAAGGCGGGCTTCTCAGCTCCCAGCCGCGCCCTTTAGGGCTACGGCCAGCGCATATACCCGTTTTATTTCTTAAAGCTCATAAGTCCGCACTACGTTTCGCTATGTCGTAGATCGAATGGTGCCAATACATAATAGCTCAACCCCTGCTGATGCAGCACATCTACCACGGCGAACCCGGCGGCGAAGGCGGCCTGACACAGGTCGCGCAGCTGCATGCGCCAGGGCAGGGCCAGTTCGGGGCGCTGGGCTTTGAGAAGCTGAATGTTGGCCGGGAGGCGCAGCAGCACCGGGCCACCCGGCAAGGGGGCACATGTGGTGGCAGGGGCGTCAGGGTCGTCGGGCGGGGCCGGGTTGAGCAGGGGCAGTTCGTGAGTCTGCGGGGGCGTGGGGCGCTGCCCGGCCAGGCGGGCTGCCACGGTGGGGCGGGCCAGGTGCCACTCCACCTCAAAGCGGTCGCTGGGCAGGCCCGCGTTCAGGGCATCGCTTCGGCTGCCGTAGAGGTCAGGCAGGTAGCTGCGGCAGGTGGCGCCAAGTTTGCGGATGTTGAGGTTGGCGTTGCGGCTTTCCAGCGGGTCGAACGTCCAGGTCATCAAATCCACGCCCTGGGCCAGCACAAACTCCCGTTGGGCCAGCTTGAGCCGGTAGCCCAGGCCCTGGTCGCGGTAGGCGGGCAGCACGCCCACCTGGTGCGAGCAGTGCTTCAGGGTGCCGTCTGCTGTGAGTCCGAGAAAGCCAAAAGCGTAGCCCGCCAGCGTCGGCGGGTCGTGGGCTTCGTCAAACGCGCCCAGCACCAGCCCGCCGTTTTTCTGGGCCGTCAGCAGCACATGGGCGGGCACCAGGTCGCGGGGGCTGCGGCCCCAGGCTAGCCGCTGTAGCTCCTCGGCGGCACCGTATTCGGCCAGGGTTTGTAGGGGGCGGATATGCATGGCGTTGAGCGTTGAGAACCGTCGGAAGCAGGGAAATGAAGGAAATACTGAACGCAGGACGCGCAGAACTGTTTCCCTCCTGTCCGTTATTCGGTGGTTGAAGCAGCGCAATGTGCCGTGCCGCGCTGCATGGCGCATGGTACCACACCTCATCGTCACGACACGACGGTCTCGCCAGTGTCCGGGCGCAGGTAGAGGGTGCGGCCATCGTGAAATTCCACCTTGTAGAGCACAAGTTCGAGAGCTTCGTGCCATTCCAGCGCTACTTCGATGACGCCGCCGCTGCCACGGGCCTGCACTGCCAGCGCCGCCGCTGCATCGAAGCCGAGCCGCACGTCGCCACGGGCCAGCGCCGCAACCACTCGCCCCATCCGCACGCGCCGGTTTTCGGCCCCGCGCCCATTCCCGCCGCCGGGCTGGGGGCGCACCTGGGTGATACGCTGTCGTTCCACATCTACCGTTACGCGGGTTAAATTGTGCAGCAGTACGGTGTAGATGCTGGTGCCGTCGTCAAGATCGTGTTCCACCGCAACCGCTTTTCCTTCGGTTTGTTGCCGGGTTGCCAGCTGGGCCGCAGCTGCAAAATTGGTAGCTGCGGCAGTGGAGAATGGTCGAGGTGTCTGGGTCACGGACATTGGCGGGGCGTTTGTGGCGGGCACTGCGGCAATGGCCGGAGTAGTGCCTCGCACCAGCGGAACCGGGGTGGGCTGCCGTAATGCCAGCGACTCGCCGAGGTGGGGCCTGGAGAGGCCGGTTAATAAAAATAGGCCACTGGCGACGCATGCGCAAAGTGCCACGCTCAAAAGGATGGTGCGCACCCTGGTGAGAAACGGGCCTCGGCCGCTGCGAACAACTGGTTCGTGGTAGTCAGGTTGAGCCGTAACCACTGGCATCTGCCGGGCCGGGGGCTGGCTGGTGCGCACACGCACTTGCACCACATCCACCGGCTGGTGGGCCGATGGAGGGCCTGCTTGCGAAAGCCAGACCGCTACGACCGTGCCCATGCCCGGCGCACTCTCCAGTTCAATCTGCCCGGCGTGGGCGGCCACAATTGCCCGCACAATCGCCAGCCCCAGCCCGGTGCCACCCGGCCCTCTGGTACGGGCATCATCCACGCGGTAAAAGCGCTCAAACACATGGGGCAGATGTTCTGGCGCAATGCCCACACCAGCATCATCAACAATCAGCCAGCAGCCATTGACCACTGGTTCGATGCTGAGGGTGATGCACTGGCCTGCCGGGGTGTGGCGCAGGCTGTTTTCCACCAGATTGTTCAGCGCATGGCGGAGCGCTACCCCATCGGCACGGAGCGGCGCGATGGGCACGCGAGGCCAGAGCAGACGTAGTTCCTGGCCATTGGCAAGGAGGCGGCCTCGTTCCACCACATCTTCCAGCAGGGGCAACGGCTCAACGTCACCCAGACTCAGGCTAGCGCCGATCTCGGCTGGCGAGCGATCCATGCGGGCCAGCAGCAGCAGCGCTTCCACCATGTGGCGCATCTGC
>JALONX010000488.1 GCA_025454695.1 Chloroflexaceae bacterium | reverse complement strand
TCTATCATCGCTGACCCTTGACCACATCTGGCTGCTGTTTATTCTGGCCCTCATCTGGGTCTTTGTCGGGCTGACGCCGCTGCCACCCAACGACCTCTGGTGGCACATGGCGGCGGGCCGCACGATGGTGGCCGAAGGTACACTGATGACCACCAACCGCTGGGCCTATACCCTCCCTGCTGATGCGCCCTATGTTTACCAGAGCTGGTTAAGCCAGGTGCTCATGTACGGCCTGTGGGCGGTGGGCGATGTGCCCCTGCTGGCCCTCTCGCGGCTCGTGGCGATCACCGGAGCCTATGGGCTGGTGGCGTGGCATGCCTTGCGTAGCACCGGCAATGGCCGGGCGGTGGCGGTGGCGCTCTTTGTGGCGGCGATGACGGGCTGGAGCAACTGGACGCTGCGCCCGCAGACGCTGGTACTGCCACTCGGAGCGCTCTTCGTCGTGGCCATCAACGAGTATCGCGAAGGGCGGCTTGGCGTGCGCTGGCTGGCAGCGCTTCCCGCAACGATGCTGCTGTGGGTGAACATGCACGGTTCGTTTGTGGTGGGCCTGGGGCTGGTGGGTATGGTCTGGCTCGGCAGCACGGTAGAGGCCCTGCGTGCCCCGCGTGAATCATCTCGTGCAGCCTGGGGCCAGTGGCGGGTGTGGGCCGGGGCAACCCTGGCGACGCTGGCCGTAACACTGGCCAACCCGCTGGGCCTGGGCATTTTTAGCTACCTGCGCGACATGCTTGGCAACGAGCCGCTGCAACGCTGGTTTGTTGAATGGCAGCCCATGCAGCCCTCGCTCAATCCGGTTGCCTCCAGCTTCTGGTTTTATGTGCTGCTGCTGGGCCTGGCCGCACTGATGGCGGTTAGCCCCCGCCGCCCCAGTGCCAGCGAAGTGTTCTGGTATTGTGCCTTTGCCTGGCTGGCCCTGGGTGGTGCCCGCTACGCCATGTGGTTCGGGCTGTTGCTGCTGCCGCTGTTTGCCAGCCAGCTCACCGCCCTGATGAAGCAGCGCCGCCCGGTGCGAAGCAGCCCCGCCTTTAGCACAACCCTGGGGCTGTTGTTTGGCGGGGCCGTCGTGGCAACGCTGCCCTGGTTCAGCCCATCCCAAATTCTTGGGCCAGAAGCGGCCAAAAACTATGCTTCGACCGGCCCACACCGCATGCTGCTCGCGAACAATACCCCCATTGCTGCCAGCGAGTGGCTGGCGCAAAACCCGATTGAAGGGCGCTTCTGGACAGATATGAGTCTGTCTAGCTATACCATCTGGCAGTTACCAGAAAAGCAGGTCTTCGCCGACCTACGGGCCGAACTCTTTCCCGTCGCCATCTGGCAGGACTATTTTGATATTGCAAGCGGTGACTCGACCAGTTTGCCGACGATTGAACGCTGGCAGATCACGCACCTGCTGCTCGACACTGGCAATCAGGCATCGCTGCACGAACTGCTTTTGCGCACGCCTGGCTGGTGCGAGCGCTACGCGGATGAACGGGCCGTGGTGATGGCCCGTTGCCAGTAATGCGAGGTATGCGGTGAGAGATTTGGAGCGTTTGCACCCCTCTAAATCTCCACTAACCCTTGTAACCGCCTAACTTCTGCAACTAAAACCTCTTCATTCCCTGATTAGTTTTTACTTCATCAAGCTGTTACAAAAAGTTTACAAACACCTCCTTCTCATCGGTAGCTGTCTGTGCTAGGGTGAGCGCAGGCACGCATACATATACACCTGGAGAAGGAAGATGTTTCATAATCTATTTCCCAAATTCTCTCCCGGAACTGTCTGGCGACATCAGCACGGCTCAATGGTGGTAGAAAAGGCTGGCCTGGTGATGGCTGTGGCCGTGCTGATCCTCGGCGTTGCGGTCATGTTTCAAACCCGTGGTGGGGAGATTGGCAATAGCCTGGTGCAAGTATTCACATGTCAACTGGGGCGCTTTGGGGCTGCAGGTGCGGGATGCGGAAGCGCAACAGCCGCGAATAATCCGGTCAACGGGGTACTGGTTGCCGGGCCACCAACAGCACCCAGTGGTACAACCACTAACACCTTGCCCAATGCTGGCTCGCAGCCAGCAGGTACGTCAACCGTTTCTGCTGCGCTTTCTGCCGGGGCTGGCGGTGGCGGCGGGAGCAGGCCCACTGGAAACCCGTTTGCGAACTTCACTATCGCCGACTGGATTCAACTCGGGCTTGACCTGTTTGGTTTTGTGCCGGGCTTTGGCGAAGTTGCTGATCTCATCAACGCGATTATCTCAGCCTTGCGCGGCGATTGGGCTGGTGCAGCAGCGTCTGTGGCAGCTATGTGGCCTGCTGGCGGGCAAGCGGCAACCATTGCGAAGATCAGCGCCAAATATGGTGATGAAGTTGCAGCAGTCATTCGCAATCTGGATGAAGCAGTAACAGGTGCTCGACGTAGCGGTGACGAAGCTGCCAGCGGTGCAAATGCAGCCCGACGCTTCAATTGTGTGGCTTCGGGGCCACCGCTTATCGCTATTGGCTCAGTAGCGCTTGTTTCCCTGGTGGATGCGATAGCGGCACCAGCTCAGAGCACAACCTGCAACGTTACGCTCAGGGATGGACGCACGATTGCCCTTCGTGATGGCGCACGTATCACCACGTCCGACGCTCTGGATTCGGCTGAAACATTTTTAGGGCCAGGCTACCGTGACCTGGGAAATGGTCGTTTTGTTTCTGCCGATGGTCTGCGCCAGGTGCGTATGGGTGATAATGACATCCTGGGGCGACACGGCGGTGGCCCCCACATGAACTTCGAGACACTGGAGCCAAATCCGCTTAAGCCTGGTAAAATGCGGGTGAAGGACGATCTTCACATCTATCTTTTGGATCCATGATATGAAACTTGAACTCTACATCCCGGACTATTCTCCTGAACAGGGGCTGACCTTCGATTGGGAAGAGGACTTCAGCATCGAAGTGCAGCACGCAGAAGGCACGGTGCTGATTCGGGCCAACCGCTCAGGGCTGATCTCGCTGGCCCGCCACATGCTGCTGCTGGCCCAGCCCGAAGTACCCGTCGGTCGTCACTTTCACCTGGATGAGTCGAACTCGCTGGAGGATGGCTCGGTGGAGTTGATCATCGAAAAGGCGTAGCGGGAATCAAAAAACGTGAAGCGTGAAATGCGACAGCATTACGCCTCACATTTCACGCTTCACGTTAGTGTAAACGCACGACGATCTACATCGCCGCACGCTTTACGTTTCACGTTTCACGTTTCAGCTTACACCACCATCGTCTCCTGGTAGACGCCGAAGACCTCTCGCATCACGTCGCACATCTCGCCCACGGTGCAGTAGGCCCGCACGCAGTTCAGCAGGGCGGGCATCGTGTTTGCATCCCCTTCCAGCGCCGCCCGTAGTTCGTCCAGTCGCTGCGCTGCCAGGGCCTGGTCGCGCTCGTGGCGCACCCGGTTGAGCCGGGCCATGTGGCGGCTTTCGCCATCCGGATCCATCGCCAGGATGGGGATTTCCAGCTTTTCGGGCACCTTGTAGGCGTTCACCGCCACAACCTCGCGCTCGCCGCCGTCAATCTCCTGCTGGTAGCGGTAGGCCGCGTCGGCAATTTCGCTCTGGAAGAAGCCGCCCCGAATGGCGTTGATTACCCCACCCCGCTCCTCGATCTGACGGAAATACTCCAGGCACTCCCGCTCCATGCGGTCGGTCAGCGCCTCCACAAAGTAGCTGCCGCCTAGCGGGTCAACCGTGTTGGTCACGCCGCTCTCGCTGGCGATGACCTGCTGGGTACGCAGGGCGATGGTGACGGCCTTTTCGCTCGGCAGGGCCAGGGCCTCGTCCATGCTGTTGGTGTGGAGCGACTGGGTGCCGCCAAGCACGGCGGCCAGGGCCTGAATGGCGGTGCGCACGATGTTCACCTCCGGCTGCTGGGCCGTGAGCGAGCAGCCCGCCGTCTGGCTGTGGAACCGCAGCCAACAGGAGCGCGGGTTCTTCGCGCCATACTTCTCGCACATCTGCCGCGCCCAGATGCGGCGGGCGGCGCGATATTTGGCAATCTCCTCAAAAAAGTCGTTGTGGGCGTTGAAGAAGAACGACAGACGGGGCGCGAAGTCGTCAATATCCAGCCCACGGGCCAGGCATGCTTCCACATAGGCCAGGCCATCGGCCAGGGTAAAGGCCAGTTCCTGGGCTGCGGTGCTACCCGCCTCACGAATGTGGTAGCCACTGATGCTGACCGGATTCCACTGCGGCACCTGCTGGCTGGCAAACTCAATTGAGTCCACGACCAGGCGCATGCTCGGCTCTGGCGGATAAATATACTCGTTCTGGGCGATGTACTCCTTCAAAATATCGTTTTGCAACGTACCCCGCAGCTTCGTCCAGGGCACACCACGCTTCTCGGCCACCACCAGGTACATGGCCCAGATGATGGAGGCGGGCGAGTTGATCGTCATGCTGGTGGACACCTGATCGAGCGGAATGCCGTCAAACAGGATTTCCATATCGGCCAGCGAGGAAACGGCTACGCCGCACTTGCCGAACTCGCCTTCAACCAGGGGGTGGTCAGTGTCGCGCCCGTAGAGCGTCGGCATGTCAAAGGCGACGGAAAGGCCGGTCTGGCCCTGGGAGAGCAGATACTTGAAGCGCTCGTTGGTTTCTTCGGCGCTGCCAAACCCGGCAAACATGCGCATCGTCCAGACCTTGCCCCGGTAGCCGGTGGGGTGAATGCCACGGGTGAAAGGGTACTCGCCGGGGTGGGCGATGTCACGCAGGTAGTCGTTGTCGGCCAGGTCAAGCGGCGTGTAGAGCCGTTCCACCGGGGCGCTGCTAGTGGTCATAAAGCGCACGTCCCGCTCCGGAGTCTTTTCCAGCGTCGGCCACAACGTCCCCTGTTCCCACTGTTCCTGAGCTTTTTGAACTGTCTCTTTGTTTTCAAACATCTCTCGCTCCTAATAAACAATTGACGAACCGCAAAGGAAATGAGGAAAATGTGTTGAGCGTCAGGTTGTAATTCCCTTTGTTTCCCTTATTCTTTATTGTTACGCAGTACGCAGGACGAGCTAAACCTCAATCCCCAACTCCCGTAGCCTGGCCTTGAGGGCGGCTGCTTCCTGCTCGGCCTTTTCAGCCCGCTGGGCTTCAGCAGCGGCCCGCTGCGTCGCTTCGTTGGCTCGCTCCGCGCCAGTGGGAATAAGTTGGCCTTCTTCGTCGCACCAGCGCAGCCAGGTGGAGCTAGTGTCCTCAAACTTGCCTTCCCACAGCGTCAGCCCAAGGCCGATTTCGGGGAACCAGCGCGATTTCTGCTTCTGGTAGCTCTTGCGGTTGAGGGTAAATACATTGAGCGTGCCAGCTTTGAGAAAGTTTTCCGGGTCGTAGACAACGTAGTACAGCACATGCATCTGGGCATAGTCGCGGAGTTTGCTGCCCAACTCGTTGCCCTCGGT
>JALONX010000023.1 GCA_025454695.1 Chloroflexaceae bacterium | reverse complement strand
GCGGCGGCACCAGCCCTTGAGCCGGAACCACCCGCCTACGTTGCCAGTGGCCCTACTGTCAAATTAGGGAATGCGGCCAGCGCCCAGGCCGTGGTGGGCGGCACCATCAAACTGGTGACCGACCAAGCTACCCCGCCCGGCATGTGGTTTGCACCCCATCGGCCCGGCCCCGGCGACACACTGGCAGTCTACGCGCCGCTACGCGCAGTGGTAGGCGGCTGGAGCGGCACCACCAACGATGGCTGGAGCCGCATGCAACAGAGCTGGGCCGACGACGGCACCAGCCGCGACCTCGTCACCTTTGAGGTAGAGCGCTTCTGGTTCACCAAACCTGGCTATGCGGAGGATGCCCGCCTGCGGGTGCGGATTCGCGCCAACTCGCTGGCGGACGAGGGCCGCACCCGGCGCGGCTTCCGCTACCGCAACGGCCACGACAGCCCCATGCAAGTGGTTGAGGCTACATGGCTTGATGCCAACGGCACACCCCGCCCCGACTGGCCCGTGCCGCCCATTCAGCTGATGGCCCCGCCCCGCGTGCCGCGCATCTCCGATTTTGATGAAAAGGTGCAGCAAATGAACCCCCGTGAGGCCGACCTGTGGGCGAAGCAGGGCGTGGTTCATACGCTGCTGCACATGCCCAACCCGGCCCAGCAACGCACCCCGGTGGGCCGGGGGCTGCCCCTGTTTGAAGCGATTGTATCGCAACGGCTGGCTGCTATGCCACTTGTGGGCAGCACGCTCACCCGGTTGGCGGGCCAGAAGCCTCAGTTCTACCGGGTGCAGCTGCACAACCCCTTGCGCTGTGACTCACCGGGCTGGAAGCCGCTGCTCACGCAGATGATGCGGGAGGCCCAGGAGCTGGGGCTAGACATGGAGAGCGACGCCGTGATTGAATGGTGGCTGGAGCGCCAGGGCTACGACAGCGCGGTGCTGGAACGAGGCGCTCACCCCTATGATGCCGGGCGCGTCGTGGTCGCCTTCCGGCGGGCGCAGATTGTGGAGGTGGTGAACTGACCGGAAGTTCTCACAAAGGCAGCAAGACTCCGAGGAACTTCTCACAAAGGCACAAAGAAGCCTCTTTAGCAGATTGCAGATGAGCTGATTGCAGATTGAAACAGTACCACAATGGGATCAAACCACATGGTACCAGCTCAACCAATCTGCAAACCGCTATAAAGATGACCAGCAGCAATGCTTTGTGTGCTTTGTGCCTTTGTGTGAGTCGCGTCTGAAAGGCGCTAACACGCCCTTGACTCTCCCATAATCGGAAGGTGTACACTGGCTGCCAGCAGCAACGTTGAAGCAGGCAGAAAACCATGTTTCGCATCGGCGAATTTTCCACCTTTACCCGCGTTTCGGTCAAAATGTTGCGCCACTATGATGAGATCGGGCTGCTCAAAGCCGGTTTTGTTGACCCTGCCACCAGCTACCGCTACTACACCGCCGACCAGTTGCCGCGCCTGAACCAGATTATTGCGCTGAAAGACCTGGGTATTTCGCTGGAGCAGATTGGCGAACTGCTCCGCACTGAGCTTGCGCCCACTGAGCTGCGCGGCATGCTCAAGCTGCGCAAACTGGAGCTGGAAGGGCACATTCAGCGCGAACAGCAGCGCCTGGCGCTGCTCGAAGCTCGTCTGAGTATGCTGGAGCAGCCCGTTGAGGGCCAGGGCTATGCGGTGGTGCAACGCAGCCTTGCGCCACTGCTGGTGGCAAGCGTGCGCCAGCATGTGCCCGAAGTCGGCCAGCCCATCACCAATCTGTTTGAGGAGCTAGAGAGCCTGGTCTCCACCCACCAGGCCCGCGCCGCCAGCAGCCCACTGACGCTGTTTCACAACCCTGGCTACCGCGAGGAAGAGCTGGAGGTGGAAGTGGCCGTGCCGCTGAAGACGGTTATCCCCGCCAGCGCACGGATCGCCGTCTACGAGCTGCCAGCCGTGCCCCAGGCGGCCTGCGTGGTCTACACCGGCAGCTATGCCCACAGCACCACCGCCCTGAACGCCCTGCTGCGCTGGGTCGAGGCCAACCGTTGCCATGTAGCCGGGCCGCTGCGGGAGGTCTACCTGCGCTTCGGGGCCGACGACCCGGACTCACTGCGGCTGCCGCCCGCCTTTCTCACCAACGATAGCGAGCAGTTTGTCACGGAATTGCAGCTGCCGGTGCAGCCCCACACGTAATAGAAGGAGACGACCGATGCGTTACAAACTGCTGGGCCACAGCGGCCTACGGGTATCCGAGCTGTGCCTGGGTACGATGACTTTTGGCGACGATTGGGGCTGGGGGGCCGACGCCGCCACCAGCCAGCAGATGTTTGAGCGTTTTGCGGCGGCGGGCGGCAACTTTATAGACACCGCCAACAACTACACCATCGGCAGCAGCGAGCGAATAGTTGGTGACTGCATCAGGGCCGAGCGCGACCGCTATGTGGTGGCGACAAAGTACACCCTGCGGCTTGAGTCGGGCAACCCGCACGACATGAACCTGGGCGGCAACTCGCGCAAAAGCATGCTACGCTCGGTGGAAGCGAGTCTGCGGCGGCTCAACACCGATTATATTGACCTGCTCTACCTGCACATGTGGGATTTTACAACGCCGGTGGACGAGGTGCTTCAGGCGGTGACGCAGCTGATCGCCAGCGGCAAAGTGCTGTACTTCGCCTTTTCTGACACACCGGCCTGGGTGGTCTCCTACGCCATTGCCAAGGCCGAAAGCCACGGCTGGTCACGCCCCATCGCCATGCAGGTGCCCTACTCTGTGTTGAGCCGCGACGCGGAGCGCGACATTCTGCCGATGGCCCGCAGCCACGACCTGGCCCTGCTGGCCTGGGGTGTGCTCAGCGGCGGCGCACTGACAGGCAAATACAGCCAGCCGGACGACACGCCGCGCCGTGAGGCCAGCGTGAGCGAACGGGAAGCGGCAGCGGGCGCAGCAGTGGCGGCGGTGGCGCGGGAGCTTGGGCGCACGCCAGCACAAGTGGCGATTGCCTGGGTGCGCCAGCAGGGGAGCAACGTCATTCCCATCCTCGGCTGCCGCAGCCTGGCCCAGCTAGAGGATAATCTGGGCTGTCTCGACGTTCATTTGGAGCAGCAGCACATGGCGCAGCTGAACGAGATTGCCGGGTTTACGGTGGGCTTTCCGCTGCGTTTCCTGCACAGCGCCCACGTCCGCAATCTCATCTTCGGCGAGGGCTTTGCATTGCTCGATAATCATCGGTCGGTGTAACGAATAACCATCAAGCTAAACGAAACAAAACACCTCGAGTTGTCTGCGAGGTGTTTTCATGTCTCCGCGTCCATTTATGCGCCATTCCAACTTTTAACCTGACTCCTTTTTCACCTGTATCGCGGAGATAGTAGTAGCGATTTGTCGTGTTATCAGACCGATGATGCATGCAAAGGTGCCACCTGTCACTGCCCAGAGAAGCCCACCAGAAATAAGCAGGCTAAGGTCAATACGACGAGGGAGAAAACCTATAACCCCAAGGGTCATCATGATCACACCAGCTATGGCTCCAGTCGCCAGACATAGCAATATACTGCTTCTGGTATCTTTTGGAACAGCACTGATAAACGCCACGGCTATCCCAAAAACAATGCAGGTGAGAATCCCACCATATGGCCTCCAGATGGCGTAGGATAGCAGACCAAGAAGCGATCCTGCTACAAGTTGGATAAGCTTTGTTTGATTGCTTGTTCCCATGTCCCTTTCTCAACCCTACATCTCACCAGTAACAGGAAGAACGCTCACATACATCCAGCGGATAGTGTGTAAACGTATTAATCCAAGCGATAAGACGTTAGCGCAAGGTATTCACTGCCCAAGAACACCGTTGTTACTGCTCCATACCCAATCAAGATATTTGAGCTATTGGAAGGTTGGCGGAGAAGGAATACACCGCCTAAACTGGTGTAATAGGCAAGCCCAGAAAGATTGACCCACCGAATGATACTCGTATTTTGATCATAGGCACAGTCAAGGTCGCAATCGTTACAATTAGCATTGTTGGCTGCCCGACTACTGGTTCTGGCATTGCTGAACCAACCTCCATTTCCTGGGGTTGTCAGGAAAGGATACCTCAAACACACACACGACGCAAGCGATGCAGTAATAGCATTCATTTGAGAGTCAAAACCAGACCGCCAAACTTGTTCTAGTAGCGCATTAAATTCATTACCGTTCAGCTGGTTGAAAGGCACATTAAATTGCTGCATAGACTGCCTATTCAGCTCATGCCGCATTTGAAAGGCAATGTCTAATCTATCATCGACATTATCATCACGCCCTTGCATCCTCGTTTTGGCAACCTGAACCAGCTCATTATTCAAGGCTTCCATTTGCTGGAAGTTGAGAGCACGGTATCGTTTGAACAAATCCAGACCTTCTTGTTCAGGCACAGCCGTAAAATAGTGTTCAGCTAAATCCCTCACCTCCCTGTCATAAGTTGACGGTTGGGCATAGACTGTAGGCGAACTAGCAAGTAACAAACTGCCACCAACTACGCCGGTAGCTTTCAGAAAGCGGCGACGGGACACTTTATAAGTCATTGTTTGACTACTCCTTTTGTTGAGAGGCATATAGTCTTAACAAGGCCAATATACCAACTAATTGTCAAAGCTAAGTTAACTATTTGTAAAATCGCGGTTAAAAATGTAACCTAGTACTGCTATTCTTTTGTGCCGGATAGCCGAAAAATTTGTTTCGCAACTTCCCCACCTACAAGAGCATTGCTACTGTCTTGGTAGGTGGTAAGGCATCTTCTCAGAGAGGCTCAACTTCTCAAACCTTTGGCTTTGGCGATGTTGAGGAAAAGACGTTGGTCAGGCGGCGACCCTCCTGCTCTTAGCTCGACTTTGTCCATTTACGATGCACGGAGAAGCTGCATGAGGACGCGCAGCGTGTGGGTGGTTCCAACCTTTTTTGCATATCACTGTGATGCGGTGACGCTGCAACAACGGCAAGCACGTCTATAGCAGTGTCGTTCTACCGCATTGCAATGCGAAATGAGCGTTTTTGACAGTTCGTCAATGGACTGGCCTTTTGGTTTGAAATGGACAAAGTCGAGCTTAGCGATGGGTGCGAGACAACTTTGCGAGAGGCTACCCTTCTTCCAGGCCCTCACTATAGATAGAAAATTTTACGAGAGACTGCACCTTGCCCAAATCCTCACCCCATTCGCTGGAACACCTACACCACGCCCTCCAGCCGGTCTTCCAGGTCGGCGTAAATTTCGCGTAGGCGGTCAAGCGTGTCGTCGTCGGCCTGCCATACGCCCCGGTCGTTGGCTTCCAGCAAGCGGCTGACGGCATTACGAGCCGCTTGCGGATTGGCCGCTTCCAGCCGCTGGCGCATGGCGTCGTCGAGTACAAAGGTCTCGGCGGCCCGGTCGTAGACCCAGTTGTCAACCCCGCCGGTGGTGGCGCTCCAGCCCAGCATGTAGGTGAAGCGGCTGGCAATCTCTGCCGCGCCATTGTGGCCGTGTTTCAGCATGCCTTCGTACCACTTCGGGTTAAGCAGCTTGGTGCGATATTCGACCCGCAGCACCTGTTCCAGGTCTTGCACCTTCGTTTCGGCGGTGTAGGTTTCCACATAGCTGAGCTTGACCGTTTTGCCCGTGCGCCGTTCGGCGGCGGCCTTGAGCGCACCGCTGTAGCCGTAGTAGTGCTGCATGTCGGTCAGGCCGTATTCCACGCTGTCAATCTCCTGGGCCACCCGCCCCACCGTGCCCAGCAGGTGATTGAAGACCTGGGGCAAGGCTGCGCCGCCCTTGTTGCCGCCAAAGGCATAGGCATTCCGCTTGACAAACAGGTCTTCCAACTCCTGCCGTTCCTGCCATGCGCCGCCCTCAATCGCCTCGTCCACATCGGTGCCGTAGGTGCCTGCGGCCTGGGTGAAGATGCGGGCTGTGGCCGACTCAAACGCCGCGCCCTGGGCCATGCTGGCCTGCACATGTTTGCGAATGAAGTTTTGTTCTTCCGGTTCGTCGGCGCTGGCAGCCTCGCGCACCAGCCGATCCAGCAAATCCATCACGCCAGCGAAGGTGTCGCGGAAGACGCCGCTGGCCGTCATCAGCACATCAACGCGGGGGCGACCCAGTTCCGCCAGCGGGATGAGTTCGTAGCGGCCCACCTTGCCCTGGCCATCCTTGTGAGGCCGGGCCCCAATCAGACCCAGCACCACGCCAATGGACTCGCCCTTGGTTTTGATGCAGTCCAGCCCCCAGAGCACCTGGGCGATAGTTTCAGGATACGCACCGTCGTTCTCGGCCCGGTGGGCAGCCAGCAGCGCCTCGGCAATCTGCCTGCCCCGGTTGAAGGCGGCGTCGGTGGGCACCCGGAAGGGATCGAGGGAGTGGATGTTGCGGCCCGTGGGCAGCACTGCCATGCCATCGCGAATGATGTCGCCGCCGGGAGCCGCCGGAATGTAGCCGCCGTCCAACCCATGCAGCAAAAAGTCCAGCTCCACCGTGTTGTCGCGCAGGGCGGCGAGCATGGCGCGGCCCTGTTCGCTCAACGATTGCAGAGTGCAGATTGCAGATTGCAGATTGTCACTATGCAGATGCACTGCCCCTTTGCCTGCTGATTTCCACGTTTGTCGGTCTCCGGTCTCCGGTCTCCGGCCTGCCCTGAGCAAAGTCGAAGGGTCTCCGGTCACATGCTGTAAAGCCTTTTCGGCGCTCTGCCCTTCAAAAACGGTGTGCTGGACGAAGGCGGTGCAGGCGGCATCTACTGCATCCCGCAGCACCAGCGCCTGGCCATCACCACGGCGGGCGGCTGTCAGCAGGTCGGCATAATTGAGATGAGCGATTGGAGGTTGGAGATTGGTGGCATTCGACTCAGGCCAATCTGCAATCTGCAATCTAAAATCTAAAATCAGATTCGCCAGCCCCGGTTCGCCGTTGCGCTCGGCCTTGAGCGCCTCGGTGATGATGGTAAGCTGCTGCTCGGCGGGCGGGGCGCTGCCCAGCACATGCAAACTGTCTACAATCAGCGTCTGCTCCAGCTGCCGTAGATAGGCATAAACCCGCGAGGCAAAGGCGGCGAACGACTCGCCCACCCCTTGCACCAGATCAACATCCAGGTTCAATAGCGCCAGCTTTTGCAAAATAGCCTCTTCAGTTTCCAGGAGGCCGTTTGCAGTTGGCAGTTGATCATCGCTATCACCATTGCGCTGCACTGAGTTACTGCTAACTGCAAACGGCTGACTGCCAACTGGTCTGCGTTCGCGATAATCTTCCAGCAAATCCCGCAGCGCCTGCAACTCTTTGTACAGCCCGGCCCGGCCATAGGGCGGGATGGCGTGGCCGATGATGGTGCTAAAGCCACGGCGTTTGGCAATGTTGGCCTCCGCCGGGTTGTTAATCGGGTAGACGTAGAAGTTGGGCACGCTGCCAAGCAACAGATCGGGCCAGCAGTCGCCGGTGAGTCCGAGTTGTAGGCCGGGCATCCATTCCGCCGTGCCGTGCATGCCCATGTGGATAATCGCGTCAGCGCCAAACTCCTCGCTGATCCAGCGGTAGAAGAGGGCGTACTGATGGTGGGGCGTGTTCTCCTTATCAAAAAGCAGGCGCATGGGGTCGCCGGGCATGCCGATCATCGGCTGCACACCAATATAGACATTGCCCAGCTGCATGCCGCCGAGAAACACGCCATCCCGCCCGGCTGGGGCAATATCGCCCGGAAATGCGCCCCAGCGGCCATTAATCCGATCCTGGTTCTTTGGACTCACCAGGTCATAAAAGGCGCTTTTACCAACCACCACCGGTTCGGGCAACGGCGGATGGTTCGGCGGCAATTGTCCGGCTCCGGTCTCCAGCCTGCCCTGAGCTGCGTCGAAGGGTCTCCCGTCCCCGATCTCAATACTGCCCGCAATGCACTTCGCCAGCGTGGCCGGGTCGTCGGGGAAGTGGCCCACGTCGTAGCCCGCCGCCCGCAGCCGCCGCAGCAGCGCCACCAGGCTGGCGGGCACATCCAGCAGGGCTGCAGTGGCGGTCTGGCCCATGCCGGGCGGGTAGTTGTAGACCACGATGGCGACCTTTTTCACCTGGTTAGCCTTGCGGCGCAAACGGGCAAAGCTCCTGGCCAGCGTCACCAGGCGCTCCATACGATCAGGCAGGGTGACCATGGCGCTGCCCTGCATGCCGCCCAGCACCACCGGCGCAACTGCGCCATCCATTTCGGGCAGGCTGTAGAGAATGGTGGTCTGGATAGGATTGACGCCGTTGGCTTGCCAGTGTTCCAGGTCTTGAATAAACAGCGGCTGCGCAACGATATAGGGCACATCCAGCTTCGCCAGCAGCTCGCGGGCCTTTTGCACCGTCATCCCAGCCTTGATGCTACCAGCAGGCCCGCCAACCAGGGGAAAGCCCATGGTATTGATCACCACGTCCACCTTCATCTGGCTGAGCCACTCGCGCACGGCCACGTGGGCCTCAATCCCCATGCAGAAAATGGGGATGACGCGCATGCCGCCCGCTTCCAGCGCCCGCACCACCTCGTTGTGGTAGCTGGTGCCGCCGAGAATGTGCGAACGGAACGAAAGCACGGCAATTGTTCCCATCGAGGACTGCGTACTACGTAGGGACTTCGGTTCTCGGTTCTGGGTTCTTGGTTCTCGCGTGCGCTCCCACCGCTCAAACTCCTCTGGTTTGGTGAAAAATTTAGGTGCGTCGGGGTGGGCAAAGCCCATAGTGGGAATTTCCAGCGGCGGAGCGACGTGGAGGTTGCTGACCCCGCAATATTCGCGCAGAATGAGCTTAAACATGTTGGCCATGTTGGGCACGCTGCGGTTGCTCCAGTAGGTGCTGACATTCGTCCAGTTGCGCACGTCGTGCAGGCGCTTGCCGGGGATGAAGTTGAGCAGCTTGCTGGTAATCTTTTGCAGCTTCACATAGCCATAAAACGTATCTTCCTCCCGCCCGCCCACCATCAGCCGGGCGATGTTTTGCACCGGCCTGGGCATGCCCTTGGCCTCGTGCATCACATAACTGCCGACTTTGGTCAGTTTCATCACTTCGGGCAAACCCTCGAAGGCAAACACGACTGGCGGGTCGTGGCGTTGCACGGTGGGCACCAGCCATTCGGCGTATTCGGCCAGGGTCATCAGGGCGGTGAAGAGGCAGGCACAGCGGCTGATGGCGGCTTCGAGTTCGGCGGGGCGGCGCATGGTGTCGCGGTCTTCAAACAGATGGAGCCGGAAGTTGGGCACCTCTTTGCGAACCTCGACCTCGACCTGCTTGAAGAAATCACGGCTGTACTGCTCAAGGCCAAGGAGCAGCACAAATTCGGTGAGTTGGGCCATGGGGGCCTCCGCTAGCGTAGTGCGTACACGGAACTACGGCGCTATGAATTGATGCAAAAACAACCATTTGATAGCTTTATTATCGCTCATTTTGCATCAAATGACAACGTGTTCGTATGTTGTGCAAATTGGGTGCGAAGGCTGCATGTTCACCGCCGAGGGCGCGGAGGACGCGGAGAAGAAATGGTGTAGAACAACAAAAGCATTGCACCAGCAGCGAAATCATTGTAGAGACGCCCCGGCGGGGCGTCTCTACAATGGAAATCATTGTTTGCAATGAAATGATCAAAAAAATCAGCGTAGGGTTGCCACATATGGCAATCCTACGCTGCGAGGCAATGTTTGCAACGAAACCATTGTAGGGCCGCAAGATGTTGCAGCCCTACGGTGAAAACCAATACGTTCATTGGCCCGGTGCCAAAATCGTTTGTGGTGCAACGCTTCAACGTCGGATCGCTGTTTGCAATGATGCTGCACTATTGGTTAGGATCACGCAGAAGGCGGCTGACATGGAAGAAACAACACCGCTGCACACCAGGCCGATCTGGATGTCGCTGCTGGCTGCCCTTGTTGGCGGCAGTGCCATTGGAACCGGGCTGATCTATTTTGAACAAACTGACCTTACTGGCTCCAACGCTTTTGGCGACAGTTTCGGCCTGTGGATTGTGCTGACGACGCTGATTGCGGCGTGGAGTGCGACGTGGCAGCGGGCGACGCTGAATGTGGTCGTCTTCATGGTTGCAATGGTCGTCGCCTACTACGGCACTACCTGGCTCCTCCTGGGCTACTTTCTGCAGTGGCTGGCTCTGGCCTGGTCTGTTGCGGCGCTGCTGGGTGGCCCGCCCTTCGCCACGCTGGTGTGGCACAGCCGAAGACCGGGCTGGCTGGCGGCCCTGGGGATGGCCACGCCGGTCGGTTTGCTGCTCTACGAAGCCTATACTCTGCGACTCAATCTAGAAAGACACGGTTTCCTGTTCGGCTTCGACGTAGCCGCTGCCGTGCTGTTTCTGTTCCTGCCCCAGACAAACATGCAACGGTTGCGCGTGCTGGCACTCACGCCGCTCATCTTGCTCGTGGCAGGATTTATCTTTCAATATGTCTTCGTGTTTGTCTACCAGTGGGTTGCGCTGCCAGTACCGGAAATCACGACGCATGCAATGCTTTGAGGCCGCAATGAGATCACCGTAGGGCCGCAAGATCTTGCGGCCCTACGGTGAAACCAATGCATGCACGGCACCGCCCTTCAAACCTTCAGCGTGTTCGGCGTACTTGGCGGTGAAATCTGGTTCTCCGCGCCCTCGCGGTAAAAACCTACCGCCGCTCGTCGTCGCTCCACTGATCCAGGCTGCGCGACCAGCCGTTGACCATGCCGGTGAGTCGGCCCAGCAACGAGGCGTTGCCACGGGGCTGCGAAACGGCGTCAGCGTGAATTTCCACATGGGGATGGGCGGCCCGCGCCCGGTGCAGCTCCTCCGGGCTGATCGGCGGCAGGCCACGGGCGGCTTGCAGGTAGTCGAGGGCTTCGGCCTCGCTACCAAACAGGCTGATCCCGCTGACCAGGCGCATAAACGGCCCGAAAATCATCAGGTGCTGCTCGCGGATAACGAAGGCCACATGGCCCAGGTGCGGGTGGTGGGCCACTTCCTCGGTGCGGCGGCGGGCGCTGTGGGAGGCGCTATGGAGGCCGCGCCCGTCCAGCAGCATGTGGGTCGGGCGGGGGCAGCCATCGAGCGTCTGCCAGACCTCACCGTAGTAGGCCTCGGCCTGGCCAGTATCCATGTGGCCGTGTACCTCAACCCACAACAGATCATCGGCGTGGCGGGTGATGGAGTAGGACATAACAAAGTATGAAGGATGAAGTTATGAAGTATAAATTTCAATGATTTTCATACTTCATCCTTCATCCTTCATCATTATAAGAACGTTTCCGGTGTCAGGCGGCGGGTAAAGTAGTGCATGGCGATGTTGACCAGCCAAATCCAGTCGGGTTTGTGGCCGCGCATGCGGTGCCAGATGCCCTTCCAGGAGTAGACTTCGCGCTGCACCTTGATAAAGTTCTTCAAAAACTCTTCGCGCTGAATTTTAGCCGGTTCGTACATGTAGTGGAAGGTGTCGTACTTGTCCCAGTTGTGCTGCTCGATGCGGGGCTTCATCTCCTCGTACCAGGGCGTGCCGGGGAAGGGCGTGGCGATGGTGAACACCGGGAACTCAATCCGGTTCTTCATGATGAAGTCGTAGGTGTGCTGGAAGCTGGCGGTGGTGTCGGTATCAAAGCCGAAGATGAAGTAGCCCTGGATGGAGATGCCCTGGTCGTGAACGTTTTTCACCACCTCGTCGTAGCGGCCCACCCGGTTCGAGCCTTTATGCACATACTTAATCGTGTCAGGCGAGACCGACTCAAAGCCGACGTTGAGCATCTCGCAGCCGGAAGCTTTGGCCAACTCCGCAAACGACGACTTCTCCAAAAAATTCATCGAAATGTTAGCGTTCCACTTCACCCCCAGGCCTACCATGGCGTTAAACAGCTCTTCGGCGAAGGCCGGGCGGAAGCTGATGTTGTCGTCCATAAAGGAGATGTGAATGTCTTCTTTGCCTGCTTTGTTCTGGTGATACTTCATCTCCTCGATCACCCGGTCTGAGTCGCGCATGCGGAAGCTCTTGCCGTAGATGCGGGGCGTGCAGCAGAAGTTGCACCCCACCGGGCAGCCCTTGGTGGCCAGCAGCGGCGTGCGGAAGGAGTAGTTTTTGGCGTTTGGTGAACGACGGGCCAGATCGAAGTTGGGCCGGTTCATCTCGGTCATCTGCTTCCAGCTGCCATCGGGTTTGTAGAGCGGCTGCATGGTGCCCTGGTAGATGTCCTGGGCCAACTGGTCGTAGATCGACTCGATTTCGCCGAAGATGACTGAGTCCGCATGTTGGCCAGCTTCATCCGGCAGCATGGTGGGGTGAACGCCGCCGAGCACCACCTTTTTGCCCTGGGCGCGGGCCTGGTCGGCAATGGCGTAGGCACGGGTAGCATTCAGCGTGCGCGAGGTCAGGGCAACCACGTCGTAGTGCGAGAGGTCGTCGGGCACCTTGTCGCCAACGCGCTCGTCCAGAAACTCCACGTCGAAGTGGCTCTGGGCCATGCTCGCCACCATCAGCAGGTTGAGCGGCATGCTCACCTTGCCCGAGTCCACCATCAGCGGGGTGTTGCTTTTGGGCTGCACCACCAGCCACTTCTTGCGCGGCCCTGTCACCTCAAACGGGCGCGGCTCCTCCACTGCCACGGGTGCGCGGGCCACATCAATCGCATCAGGCGAAATCATCATTGTCATAAGCTGCTCCGTTGTTTAAGGGTTAAGGGTTACGGGTTACGGGTTACGGATGTTACCCCGCCCAAACCCATCACCGATAAATGACCCTTTGCTCGTTAACCCTTAACCCCTAACCCCTACTTCTTCCGGCTCCTCCACCGCCCGCACTGGCATGGTTGGGCCGGGCGGCAGGGCGCGCTGGTCTACCGGGCGGCGTTTGCCGGTCTTGATGCTGTTGATCTGGTCTTTCAGGTTGCGCCGAAAGATCAGACTCGTGATCAGCACCAGTAGTTTGTTCTGGTTGGTCAGCACCCGCCGCACAATCGCACTCCAGGCATACATGCCGTAGAAGTGTTGCATGTAGGCCATCTGGTATTCCATCGGCTCAAACTTTTCGCAGCGCACCACCAGGTTGTGGGCGGTATATTTGTCCCAATCCTCGTCCACCACCAGGCCCCGTTCTTTGTACTCCTTGTAGAGCTGGGTGCCGGGATAGGGCGTGAGAATGGAGTAAATCGGCATCATCAGGCCATTTTCGCGCACAAACTTTTCGGTGGCAGCCATGTCCTCGTAGGTGTCGAGGTCGGGGTTGCAGAGAAAGTTGCCTTGAATGTTGAGGCCCGCCTTGCGACAATCGCTAATGATGCGGGCGTAGTCGGCGGCCATGTTGATGCGGCCTTTGTTGTAGGCCTTCAGAATCTCCTGGTTGATCGACTCAAAGCCGACCAGAGCCATGGCGCAACCGGCCTTCACCAGCAGTTCCACTGTTTTGGGGTCATCCAGAAACTTCAGGCTGATAAAGCTGCTGAACTTAATCTTACACTCGGCCAGAATTTCCAGAATTTCCCACAGCCGCTGCTTGTTCACCCCCAGATTTTCGTCGGTGAACATAAACCAGGGCGTATCGCCATATTTGGTGGTCTCAAACCAGACCTTTTTGGCGGTTTCGATCTGCTGTTTAATCGTTTCCGCCGACTGAATGCGATAGAGGCGTCCAGTAAAATTCGGCGTCACGCAGAAGGAACATGTAAACGGGCAACCCCGCGTCATGTAAATAGGGATGGATTTGCGGGCGTCCACCTTGCCGCGCTGGCTGGCCTGAAAAATGCGGGCATAATCCAGGGCGGGTACCTCGTTCACGGCGGGAAAATCGTTTGAGTCATAACATGGCTTCAGCGCGCCATCGGCGTAATCTTGCAGCAGCTGCGCCCAGAGATTTTCGGCCTCGCCCTTCACCACACAATCGGCGTGGGGTTTAGCCTCGTCGTAGTTGAAGGAGACATGCACTCCACCAAGCACGACTGTCTTGCCCCGCTTGCGAAACTCGTCGGCAACATCGTAGGCCCGGTTCACATTCATGGTGCGGGCGGTGATGCCCACCAGGTCGTAGTCACCATCGTAATTAACTTTGTCGCCAAAAATTTCGTCTACCAGTTCAATCTGGTGCTGCGGCGGGGTCACACTCACTAGCACGCCAATGGCCATCGAGAAGAGCGCCTTCTGGCTCGTGTCTTCCTCTTTGTAGCCTTTGGGTGTCACAAAGAGGATTTTGAGCGGGCGCACTGCTTCGGGTGGGCGCAGCGTGGCTGTCCCGATCATCAGGGGGATGTGAACCTGCGGCGAGGCAGGGGTAACACTAGTTCTGGGCGCATCGCTGGTCGTAGTCACGACAGTTCCTCCGTGGCCCCAATTCAAAAGATTGAGCTTGTGAATGTTGCTTATTATACAATGAATTTTACTGTTTGTCTACTACAAAACCCTTCTTGTTGCATATGGGCAAAAGGTTGAAATAAGGTGTTCAACGTTTCCACTAAACCCGTTAGCCAGCTTATACGGTAAAGCGTTCCGCTTGTATGGTGCATGATCTGGTTAGTTCTACACCGAGTTCTTACACAAACCAGGCGGTCGCTGCTTCAGTGGGAGGTTGGCGGGCGCAGACCTGGCGAGGGCGCTCCCGTGCTACCGCGTAGCTCGTTCTTCTTCCAGGTAAATATCATTTGCTTTAGTGGTAAATTGCTTGCTTTCGTGCATACATTTCTTCACCAACAGTACGCATGCAGCATAAACTTCTACCGCTTCCATGGCTTCCTAACGCTAAAAGAGCATTTCCATCAGAGATTTGTTTTGTAGCAAAGCGCTATTGTTGTTATTTGACAAATTTTTAATTATTGTGGTATAAGTGGCTAGCTTCCAAAAAAGGAAAAAAGTAATCAGCGCTTGATCCCGTTGCAACTTCCGCGTTGCCGACCTTCGGCAGCGATGGTTTATTTTGTTGTGCAAGAAGGAGTTCGCGCTATGGTCAGAAGGTTCGCCCCCATCCTCCTCGTCCTGGCTGCCCTGCTGTGTGCTATGCCACTGGCAGCCACCGCCGCCCCTTCCCATCAGTCTGGTTCCCAACGAGTTGACCTATCGGCCCCGGCTGTGCCCGGCGAGTTGCTGGTGAAGTTTGCTGCTGGAACACTAGACGCCGACCGGCTTCAGCTGTTACAGGCCCATGGTGGGCGTTTGAAGGAACGCCTGGCCGCCCTGGATGTGGACGTGGGCACGTTTCCGGCCCTGCGAAGCGGTAACCCCCAGCGCATCGAACGGGTCATCAACGCGCTGAAAAACGATCCCCGCATCGAGTATGTGGAGCCGAACTACATCTACAGCACCAGCTTCACCCCGAACGACCCGGGGCTGGGCCAGCAGTATGCCTGGAACAACATTCAGGCCTACAGCGCCTGGGACACCACCCAGGGCAGCTCGAGCACCGTGGTTGCCATTATTGACACGGGCATTCAGCGCAGCCACCCCGACCTCAACGACAAGATTGTGGCGGGCTATGACTTTGTGCAGAACGACACCGCCCCTGACGATGGCAACGGCCACGGCACCCATGTGGCGGGCACAGCGGCGGCAGAAACCAACAACGGCACTGGCGGCGCTGGCACCTGCCCCAACTGCCGCCTGATGCCGGTGCGGGTGCTGGACAACAACGGCAGCGGGACGCTCACCAATGTGGCCAACGGCATCACCTGGGCCGCCGACAATGGCGCAAAGGTGATTAACCTGAGCCTTGGTGGCGGCGGCTCTACAGCGCTCCGCGACGCGGTGGACTACGCCTGGAACCGGGGCGTGTTTCTGGCCTGTGCGGCGGGCAACAGCAACACCAGCAGCACCGGCAACGCCTTTCCGGCGGCCTACACCAACTGCTTCGCCATCGCCTCCACCGACAGCGGCGACAACCGCTCGTCTTTTTCCAACTATGGCAGCTGGGTAGAAGTAGCCGCCCCTGGCTCCTCGATCTACTCGACATGGCTTAACAGCGGCTATAACACCATCAGCGGCACCAGCATGGCTACGCCCCATGTGGCCGGGCTGGCGGGTTTGCTCTCGTCCCAGGGCTTAACCAACACGCAGATCCGTGACCGCATCTGCAACACCTCGGATCGCATCAGCGGTACCGGCTCATTCTGGACATGTGGCCGCATCAACGCCCAGCGGGCCGTGACCAACCAGGGCACGCCGCCGCCGCCCACCGGCAGCAGCATCGTCAACGGCGGCTTTGAGAGTGGCACCAGCCCATGGGTGCAGTCGTCCAGCGGCGGCTACCAGCTGATCTCCACCAACCGGCCCCGCAGCGGCTCCTATAGCGCCTGGCTGGGCGGCTACAACAGCGGCACCGACACGCTCTACCAGACGATCACGGTACCTTCCAATGGCACGCTGACCTACTGGTGGTACATGACAACCCAGGAGAGCGGCTCAACCGCCTATGACTACCTGCGGGTGCGTCTCTTCGACAGCAGCGGCAACTTGATCACCACGCTGCGCACTTTTAGCAACGCCAGTGGCGCGGGCACATGGCGGCAGGACAGCCTGAGTCTGGCGGGCTACGCCGGACAAACCGTGCGCGTCCACTTCAGCGTCACCACCGACTCAACCTTGCCAACGAACTTCTGGATTGACGACGTAGCGGTACAGTAAGAGTTTTTGCCACAGAGGGCACAGAGTGAGGCGTGAAACGTGAAACGTGAGGCGTGAAACGTGAGGCGTGAAACGTGAGGCGTGAAGCGTAATGCGTAGTGCGTACTGCGTAGTGCGTACTGCGTAAATCTGCAATCTGCAATCTGCAATCTGCAATCTGCAATCTGCAATCTGCAATCTGCAATCTGCAATCTGCAATCAAACACGCTCTGCGTCCTCTGTGGCTAACTCAGGTTCGCTAGCCAGGGCAGCAGGATGTTGCAAAACTCGTCAGGGGTTTCGTCAAAGGGGCAATGGCCGCTTTGAGGAATGATTTCGAGCGGTGCCTGGGGCAGAATACGCTGCTGCACCAGCGGCGCTATCGTTGGCGGGATGGAGCGGTCTTCCGCGCCCCAGATCAGCAGCGCCGGGGCGGTGATGCGACCGGCTGGCACATCCAGCACCAGGTTGTTGAAGGAGCGGGTGACGGCCAGGTACGAGCCGGTGCCATAGCGACGGATGGGGCCGACAAAGGCCTCCACCAGCTCCGGCGTCACCCGTTCTTTACGAAAATAGGCCGCGTTGAGTCCCTGCCGCACCGCCAGTTCGTTGGCGGCGAGCGCGGCAATCAGCTCGCCCACCAGCGGGGCACTGGTGGCCTGAAACAGAAACATGTCCAGGTCGGAGGGAGGGCGCTCCGGGTTGAGAATGCCCGAATTGCAGACCGAGACCAGCCCCTTCACCCACTGGGGATGGTTGGCGGCACACTGGATCGCCGCCATGCCCCCCATGGAATGGCCCACAATCACGGCAGGCTGGCCAATCACCTTTTCCACAAAGCTGGCCAGTTGCTGCGCCCAGATGTCTTTGCTCGGCGGCACCTTTAGCCGGGCCGAATAGCCAAAATTGTACAGGTCAATGGCGTAGAGGCTATGCACACTGGCAATCGGGCGCATCACCCGCCGCCAGTGCTCAATCAGTGCGCCGTAGCCATGCACCAGCACCACCGGCAAGCCCTGCTTCGGCTCCGACTCCCAGTAGCGCACCGGGCCATACGGCCCCTCGGTGTAGCGCTCGGTAATACTGTAACGTGTTTCTATTGTCATGTGTGTAACGGGTTAAGGGTTAGGGGTTAAGGGTTAAGGGTTAATTTCAGAGCAATCAGAGAATGGTTAAGGGTTAGGGGTTAGATTTAGAGCAATCAAAGAAGGGTTAGCGGTTACGATTTAGACTCAGAGAAATCAAAGCAATCAAGGCAACTCTATGCAGTTAACCCCTAACCCCTAACCCATAACCCCTACCTACGCCTTACTTACGCTGAGGAGCGGCTGCTGGGGCACGCTCTTTTCAATCATCTGCTGGAGCCGCACCAGTTGCAGGCGCATGTCGAGCTGAGCCAGCACATTGGCGAAGCCGACCACAAAGACTCGTAGCGCCTCGTTGGGCACTTCGTACTCCACCCGATTAAGCAGCACCGTGCGGTTTCCATCAGGGAACCAGCGCCAGAGTTCGCTGCCACGCCACATGCCGTCCATGGTCAGCAGGATGTGGCTGCTGTCCCGTTCGGCAACGGTGTACTCCGCCCCCGTCAGCCCCAGGGCCTTGACCCGCAACCGATACATGCTGCCCAGCGTCATCAACTCCCCTTCCAACGGGTCAATCACCACCGCCGATGAACGCCAGCCATCCATCAGCTTCGGATCAGTCAGATAACGTTCCACCGTGGCCGGGCTGGCATTAATGGAGACAAATTCTTCTTGTACGATCATAAATACCTCTGTTTTATGAACAATTGGCGATTAACAGACCGGAGACCAGAGACCGGAGACCGGGGCCAGACGAGTGACGAGTGACGAGTGACGAGTGACGAGTGACCGCCTCACGCCTTACGCCTTACGTTTCACATTTCACGTTTCACGCCTTCTACACACGTCGGTAACCCCTCACGATACGTTGGGTATTCGAGTACGACATCAAGTTCCTGCCGCATGCGCCGGTTGCTCATGCGGTGGCAAACTGCCGCCATCTGCACCAGGTCGTGGGGCAGCGGCGGGGGCTTGCGCCGTAGCATGGCGGCACCATTCACCAGCCGCACCAGAGCCAGCGCCAGGGCGGGCCGCATGGTGGGCGGCGGGGGCGCACCCAGCAGCCGGGCCAACTGGCCGTAGAATTCCCGCACCGGCACCGGCTCATCGTCGGCCAGGTTGTAGATCTGCCCCGGCTGGC
>JALONX010000487.1 GCA_025454695.1 Chloroflexaceae bacterium | reverse complement strand
ATAAGGATCATTTTGCCACTTTCCAGTTGTGACATAGTACAATTTGCAGATAGGATTTCCTCGTTTGAATAGAACTGGCTTGCCATAAACTTCAGTAATAAGTTTTACCTTCTCTTCAACTTTCTCATTACGTGGGAGGCGAGATACAGAATTGAAAAGATCGCGAACGCCGAATAGAAAATTGCTAATATCAGCCCCGTCAAAATGGCTAGAGGTCTTCGATTGAATAAAAATAAACTCAGCCTCAATATATTTATTTGAGGAAGCCATGTCGGCTATTTCCTCAATGCTATTCACGAGAGTACCATTAACAATGATAGCTATTCCATCCGAGCCGACATCATTTCCATCACCAGTGTGGATGTCTTCAAGGGCGAAATCTTCGCTATACTCCTTTGAAACCACGCAAAAGTTAGCGAAATGCTCAAACAAAATCGCCTCATGAATATCGTCTGAAAGCCCTTCTTCTGCACGGAAGTTGCTCATCAAATTTTTGGTGACGATATCCATGGCGAAACTACCCCTTATTCACCGATCTTACTCGCACGCTAAATTATAGCACGGCTTAGTGTCTTTGAGTATGACTCAGGCAGCCCAACATGCATTAGGCCGCGCCTTTTTCCGCCTAAATCCTGGAAATCAGGGTATTAGGCGGAAAAAACGTTCGCCTCATTGCAGCACCGCCGAAGCAGCGAAGCCGCTGAGTCCACGGTGCAAGAGCGACCAACGACGACCGGACCCCTCACGCCTCACGTTTCACACAGTTGAGAGACACGGACTGAAGTCCGCACTACCCACCTCGCATTTCACGTTTCACATTTTACACTCCACGTTTCACGTTTCACGTTTCACGCCTCACGCCTTACCCTTCTCCAGCTCCAGCAGGCGCTGTTTGCGGGCCACGCCCCAGCGGTAGCCCCGCATGCTGCCATCGGCGGCGGTGACGCGGTGGCAGGGCACCACCAGCGCCACCGGGTTGGTGGCACAGGCCCGCGCCACGGCTCGCGTCGCCTTGGCGTCGCCCAGCTCTGCTGCCAGGCCGCTGTAGGAGCGGGTTTCGCCGTAGGGAATGGCCCGCAACGCTTCCCACACCCGTCGCTGAAAGGCAGTGGCCTGCACATCCAGCGGCAGCGCCAGGCTGGGCTGCTGGCCGTGGAGATGATTGACAATCGCGGCTACCCATGGGTGCAGGCGCTCGTCGGCTGCTTCGAGGCTGGCGGCGGGAAATTCGGCCCGCAGCAGACCAACCAACCGCTCGCTGTCATCGTCGAGGGCCACAAAGCAAATGCCCCGTTCGGTTGCCGCCACCAGCAGCGGCCCCAGCGGGCTGTCGGCAATGGTGTAGCCGATGCTGGCCCCGGCCCCGCCGCGCCGGTAGGTAGCGGGTGTCATGCCGAGGTGCGCGTCGGCCCGTTCGTAGAGGCGGCTGCTGGAGCCATAGCCAGCATCGTAGAGAGCGTCCGTCACGTTCTGACCTTCTTTCACATGCTGCTTAAACTGTTCCATGCGGCGCGTTTCGGCATACTGGCGCGGCGAGATGCCCAGGGCCTGCGTAAAGCTCCGTTGCAGGTGGTGCGGACTCACGCCCACGGCCTCGCCAAGCTGGGCCAGGGTCAGGGTTTCGTCCAGGTGAGTCTCGATGTAGGCGCAGACCTGCTGCACCATGTGGGCCTGGGCTGTTTCAGCTGTGGGCTGCCGGGGCTGGCAGCGTTTGCACGGGCGAAACCCCGCCGCCTCGGCGAGATCCGGGGCAGCAAAGAAGGCCACGTTCTCGCGGCGGGGCCGTCGTGAGCTGCACGAGGGGCGGCAGTAGACGCCGGTGGAGCGGACGCCGTAAACGAACTCACCGTCGCTGGCAGCATCGTGGTTCAGCACCGCCTGCCAGCAGCGTTCGGCATCCAGCGGCGCAGCGTGGTCAAGCGTTTCAATTGGCATGGTCATCATGTGGTTCCTCCTGCCCACAGCATAGCAGAAGGTACGGGCGGGAACTATCCGAAGGTTGCGGTGTAATTATAGACCGGAGACGGGAGACCGGAGACCGGAGCCAAAGGATTGACGTTGCCCGTAAGGGCGGCGCGAAGCGCTTTTGACGATTGACGATTGACCGGAGATGAGCGATGAGAACGTGAAACGTGCTGCGTGCTGCGTGCTGCGTATTATTTCACTGCATTCTCGATGTTGAATTACGGATTACGGATTACGAGTCCTGCCAACTGCCAACCCTTCGACAAACTCAGGCGGGCTGCCAACTGCCAACTGCCAACTGGTCTCACTTCCGCCGCCCCCGAAAAAAGCCCGTGCGAAACGAGATGGCAGCGACAATTACCACCACGACGAGAATGGCAATACATTCCCACAGGCCAAGTCCACCAAATGGCATATGTCCTCAGTTGTGAGTTACGAGTGAAAGAACTGCGTACTGCGTGCTGCGTACTGCGTACTGCGTAATTCAGCGTTGCAAAAGCATGAAATTCACGTTTCACGTTTCACGTTTTACGTTTTACGTTTTACGCCTTACGTTTCACGTTTCACGTTTCACGTTTCACGTTTCACGTTTTACGTTTTACCGATCATCTCCCTGATGGCGCTGGCCAGCCGTGCGATGCCCTCCTGAATCTGGGCGGGTGCGGCGTGCGAGAAGTTCAGGCGCATGGTGTTGTGGCCGCCGCCGTTGGGGAAAAACGACTCACCGGGCACAAAGGCGACCTGCCGCTCCAGGGCTGCCCGTAGCAACTGGGCCGCGTTCAGCTGTTCGGGCAGGGTGAGCCAGATGAACATGCCGCCGCCGGGCTTTGTCCAGCGCACGCCGGGGGGCATGTGTCGTTCCAGGGCCGCCAGCATGGCGTCGCGGCGGGCGCGGTAGATAGCCAGGATGTGGGGCGTGTGGCGGTCGAGCAGGCCGTCGCAGCTGGCGTAGTAGGCCGTGGCCTGGGCCAGGCTGCCGGTGTGTAAATCCATGCCCTGCTTGGCCTGCACCAGTTTACCCACCACTTCGGCGGGGGCGGCCACCCAGCCCACCCGCAGGCCAGGGGCCAGCAGCTTGGAGAAGGTGCTGAGGTAGACCACATGGCGCAGTTCGCCGTGCATGGCGATGTCGAGGGCGGCCAGCGGCGCGGTGCGGGGGCCGTCGTAGCTCAGCTCGCCGTAGGGGTCGTCCTCCACAATTGCCAGGCCGTGGCGCGAGGCCAGCGCCACCAGGGCTTCGCGGCGGGCCGGGGCTAGCGTCACGCCGGTGGGGTTCTGAAAGCAGGAAACCAGGTAGAGAAAGCGCGGCTTTGCGCCGCCTTCAAGCATGCGGGCCAGGGCGTTCACATCCAGCCCGTCCTCATCAAGCGGCAGGGTGAGAAAGCGGGGCTGGTAGGGTCGCCAGGCTTGCAACGCGCCAAGGTAGGTCGTCTCTTCCACAGCGATGGGTGCGCCGTCGTCAATAAACAGCTTGCCCAGCAGATCGAGGGCCTGCTGCGAGCCGGATGTAATCAGCAGTTGCTCCAGCGGCACGTTGATGTCGAGGCGGGCCATGTGGCGCACCAGGAACTCACGTAAGGGGCGGAAGCCCTCGGTGGGGCCATACTGAAGCGCCGCCAGGGGCGTTTCCACCAACGCCCGCTCGGTGGCGGCGGTCAGTTCTTCGGTGGGGAAACACTCCGGGGCGGGCAGGCCCCCGGCAAACGAAATGGTGCCGGGCTGCTGGGTGATTTCCAGCAGATCGCGAATGGCAGAACTGGTGATCTGCTGGGCACCATGAGACAGGGACGGACTCCAGATGGCAGGCATAACAACTTCCTCGTTGACAGTACGGTTATTCATCGTTCTAGTGTATCACGGCTGAGGAACCACGGCGAGGGACAATGTGGATTTTGGATTTTGGATTTTGGATTTTGGATTTTTGGATTGCGGCCATCTCACCCCGCCTGCGCGCCGTGGGCCTGAAGCCCTTGGCTAGCCGTGCGAAGCTCGCCTGCGTGGGCTGTTTACATGATGGAACAAACCCTCGTAATTCAGTATCTGGAAGCCTGAAAATACCCTAAGCATGGTACCAAAGCAGGTATTCACAGTATGTTTTCAAGCTTCATCCATGTTGGTAATGGCCTCATGCTAGACTACTGATAATGTTGAATGCTACATAGCACCGGGACAACAACAATGTTGCTGCTTGCCACCCTCCTTGCGATTATGGCTGAAGTTGCCCTGGCTACCTTTGTGGCCACGCGGGCCTGGAGCCACCGACCAGCTCGCCTGTTTGTCCTCTTTATTCTGGCACTCATTTTGTCCCATGTGGGCTTTATGGTACGAGCCGATGCAGTGGATGGAGTGGAGCGAAGTATCGGCGTTGGTCTGAATCTGCTGGCGGTGGGAATGCTGAATGTGTCGCTGTTGCTACTCTTCAGTGCGATTTTTGTGCCGCAGTGGTGGGCAGGCAAACGGCCTATCCGCTGGATTGTTTTGCCTTATCTTATTGGCGTCGCAACCCTGACGCTCGACCTGCTGGGGCAATTCGGGCTTTTTGTGCAAGGCACCCGGCTGGTTGATGAGCAGGTGCGTCCGGTGGTGGCAACACCTGGTGGGAGCATATTACTTGGCATTTTTGCCGCGAGCTGGCTGTTGCACCTGGCAATTATCATCACCGCCTTTGTGCGCCAGCCAAAGGTGCGCCCGGCGCTGGGCGTACTCTTTCTGACCATCCTGATTGCTTCGCTGTTTGGGCTGACGTTGAACCTTAATCCCCAGTTTGCCCGCCTGAGCAACCTGGCGCAAACGGTGCCCATTGCAGCCGTGATGGCCTACATCATCTTTAGCACGCGCTTTGTGTTGCCAACCCAGGTGGCCCTTGAACAGGCGCTCAAATCTATTCGCGATCTGGTGGTGGTGTTGGACGATGAGCGCAACATTATGTATGCCAATGACGCGGCGGCTCAGTTAAACTTTCGCTCTGGAAGTACCCTGGCCCAGGCGCTGCATGCTGGCAGCACTGACCAGGACGCTATTAACCATGTGCTTGCCGCCGGACGACGTGTACATTCCACTCTGGCCCTGGGCCAGCGCCGCTTTACGCTTGGACTCACGCCGGTGCTGGATCGGAAGGGCCGGGTGCGCAGCGAGCTGTTGCTGGGGCGTGATGTGACCGAGGTGGAGGAGCGCACCAATCAGCTTGAAGCCGAACGGGCCAACCTGGCCGCCGCCGTCGTTCAGCTGGAAGCGGAGCAGCGCGAACGGGAGCAGCTTGAGGCCACCGTGCAGGAGCTGAGTCTGCCGGTCATCCCCGTGCTACCAGGGGTGCTGGTGCTGCCGCTGGTGGGCAATGTTGATGGGGCGCGGGCGAACGACTTCTTGCAGGTGCTGTTGGGGGCAGTGGAGCGGGAACGGGCGCGGCTAGTGCTGCTCGACATCACCGGGGTGCCGCTGCTGG
>JALONX010000486.1 GCA_025454695.1 Chloroflexaceae bacterium | reverse complement strand
AGAAACCACAATGCAGTGGAAGAAAGCATTCCACGTCTTCGCCCCGCTGGTTGCGATCATGATGGTGCTGGCCTCGTGTGCCACCACCCCGCAGACAGCTCCCACCGCCCCGGCAGCCCCGGCTGGTCAGGCCACCGCAGCCCCGGCGGCCACCACCGCTCCAGGTGCCGCAGCGGCTACGGCAGCCCCGGCGGCTCAGGCTACCACCGCCCCGGCTCCGGCGGGTGCCACTACCATCCGCTGGCGCACCCGCCCCGGTGACGCTGCCGAGCAGAAGGTCTATGAAGAGCTGAACGCCCTGGTCAACGAGCAACTCGCCAGCAAGGGCATCACGGCCACCTACGACCCCAGCCCCAACCAGGGCTACTTCGAGAAGCTGAAGACGGAACTGGCTGGCGGCACCGCCCCCGACATCTTCTGGATCGGTGGCGTGGAACTGGCCGACTTCGTCAACACTGGCGAAATTCTCGACCTCAAGCCGCTGATGGACAAGGACACGAGCTTCAACATCGGCGACTTCTACCCGAACGTGATCCAGGAACTGACCCGCGACGGCAAGATCTACGGTCTGCCCCGCGACATCAGCACCATGGTGACTTACTACAACGAAGACATGTTTAAGGCCGCTGGCCTGAAAACACCCAAGGAACTGGCTGCCGAAGGCAACTGGAACTGGGACACCATGCTTGATGCCGCCAAGAAGCTGACCAACCCGGATCAGCAGCAGTATGGCCTGGGCTTCGGCAACTGGTGGGGGCCGTCCTGGGGCTACTTTGTGAACGCCGCTGGCGGCAGCCCCTTCAACGCCGACCGCACCGCCTGTGGGCTGACCTCACCGGAAGCGATTGCCGGTGCTACCAAGGCCCGTTCGCTCTACGATGAGAAGCTGATCGTGCCGGGCGACGCCGACGGTGAGGCCCTCTTTAACGCCGGTAAGGTGGGCATGTACTTCAATGGCCGCTGGTTCACCCCCGGCGTGCGCACCAACGCCCAGTTCGGCTGGGACGTGGCCGAAATGCCCCAGGGCAAGGTCAAGAGCACCTGGCTCTTCTGGGGGCCGTACCTGGTGAACGCCAAGACCACCTCGCCTGACGCCGCCTGGGAAGTGCTGAAGGTGCTGACCAGCGCCGAAGCCACCGGTAAAGTTGCCGCTCTGGGCACCAACATCCCGCCCCGCAGCGACCAGGCCGCCGTGGATGCCTTCCTGGGTGCTAGCCCGCCCGCCAACAACCAGGCCTTCCTGGCTGGCGTGCAGTACGCTGCATTGGAAGCCCCCGTCTGGGCTGGTAGCTGGGCCGACTTCAGCGGTGGCGTGCAGACAGCCTGGGACGACATGATTGCTGGCCAGATCACGCCGGAGGAGTTCGCCCAGACCGCATGTGAGTCTACTGCCAGTTCGTTCAACAAGTAAGGCACGCTAACACGTACAACGTGAAACGTGCCATCGAGCCGGAGTAAGAAAACTCTCGCAAAGCCGCAAAGCATGCAAAGTTAAGCAACCATACACACATATGGAAACCCTTTGCGACTTTGCGAGAGAAACATGTGTGTCGGCCCGTTTCGCGTTTGGGTTAACACAAAGGGGTGTGCAATGAGCAAACAGGCGCAAGTCACTATTTCACCCATTGGCGCCAAGCCACGGCGCGGCCTGAGCAGCAAGCGTCTGCGCGAAATTATAGACGCCTACAGCATGCTGCTGCCTACCATTCTCGGCGTGCTGATCTTTTTTGCGGTGCCGCTGGGCATTTCGCTCTACCTGAGTTTCACCAACTCGCGCCTGTTCGGCGACGCCCGCTTTGTTGGTTTTGAGAACTACGTCCGTGTGTTCCGCGACCGCAACTTCTACGAAGCCCTCTGGCATACCTTTATCTTCTCAGTTGTTACCCTTATCTTCTCCACCGCTCCAGCCATTTTTCTAGCCGTGCTGTTGAACGAAAAGATCAAAGGCCAGGCTTTCTTTCGGGCGATCTTTTTTATTCCCGTGGTTGCCTCAGTGGTTGGCATTTCGTTGCTCTGGCGCTACCTGTTTAACTTCGACTTTGGCTATATCAACTATGCCCTGTCACTGGTGGGCCTGCCCCGTGTGGAATGGCTCACCTCCGCCAATTGGGCCTTGTTCAGCGCCATTCTGGTCTTCTGCTGGAAGACCATTGGCTACAACATGGTGATTTTCCTGGCCGGCTTGCAGGGCATCCCGGCTCAACTCTACGAAGCCGCCAGCATTGATGGCGCGAACCGCTGGCAGCTCTTTTCCCGCGTCACGTTGCCGATGCTTTCGCCTACCACCTTTTTTGTCCTTGTCACCACGCTGATCAACTGCTTGCAGGTGTTTGATGTTCCCTTCGCTTTGGGCTGGACGCGCAGCAACACCGCTGGTCCCGCCGACTCGATGCTGACGGTGGTGATCCTGCTCTACCGCGAGGGCTTCATCAGCTTCCGCATGGGCTACGCCTCGGCCATCGCCTGGGTGCTGTTCCTGATGATTATGGTCATCACCTTCATCCAGTTCCGCGTTTCGAACCGCTGGGTGAACTACGACTAAGCCAGAGCCAGGATTGCTACAAGGAGCATTGTTATGGCAAACCAGATGCTACGCACGCCATTTGAACGTTTCCTGGCCTATGTGATTCTGATTGTCACTGGCCTGGTGATGGTCTTTCCCTTTATCTACATGTTCACCTCGTCGTTTAAGACCTCTGGCGAGGTGGTGCAGGTGCCGCCACGGCTGTTTCCACAGGTCTGGCAACTCGGCAACTATATTGAAGTGTTGAACATTGTGCCCCTGGGCACCCAGTTGGTGAATACCACCCTCGTCACCGCAGGCGTAGTGCTGGGCTGGATTGTCACCTCGGTGCTGGCAGGCTATGCCTTTGCCCGGCTAGAGTTCCCAGGCCGCGACCTGCTGTTTATGGCCTATCTCGGCACGCTCATGATCCCATTTGCCGTGCTGATTGTGCCCATGTACCGCATCATGGTCTGGTTCGATTGGCAGGACAAGCTGGTAGCGTTGATTGTGCCCTGGATTTTCACCGCCTACGGCACCTTTTTGTTGCGCCAGGCCTTTATGGGCCTGCCCAAAGACCTGGAAGAAGCCGCCCTGATTGATGGCGCGAGCCGCTGGGGCGTGCTTTTCCGCATCGCCCTGCCGCTGGTTGGCCCATCCATCGCCACATTGGCCACCTTCGGCTTTCTCTACGCCTGGAACAGCTTTATGTGGCCGTTGATCATCATCAACAGCCCCGGCAACAAGGTTGTCAGCCAGGGTCTGGTTGACCTGCAAGCCCTCTACGCCGCCCGCGTAGACCTGATTATGGCTGGTTCCACCCTGGCTGTGCTGCCCACCCTGATCGCCTTCTTGCTGGCCCAACGCTACTTCATCGCTGGCGTTGCCACCACGGGCCTGGCCGGGCGGTAACACGCGCTTCGCGCCGAGATAGTGCGCTTCGCGCCGAGATGAGGGATTAGAGATTGAGGACTCGCTGTGAGAGTCGCTCATCTTTAATCCCCATATCACCTCGCTACAGCAACCCTTCAATTCCACTCGTTAACCCCACAACTTACGCGGTGAAGAAGGCTTTGGAACGTGAAACCCACGAACATGCGCGAAACCCACGAACGATCGCGGTCTTTCACGCGTTTCGCGTGCTTTTGCGCCCTTCGCACTCCAACCGCTTGTTCACGACTGCGTACCTCGTGTGAATGAGAAGTTCGCATGGGCCTGGTTAGCCGCCTCCTCAGCGTGCCATCATTCGCAAAGTGGTGCAAGCTTGCTATAATAAGTGCCAGCAGGACAAGGTAGGAGAAAGCGTCGGCTTTGATAGGTACACGGCTCGGACAGTACGAAGTGCAGGCCCTGGTCGGCGGTGGCGGCATGGCCGACGTGTATCGTGGCTTCGACCACAATTTAGGGCGGGTGGTGGCTATAAAAATCATGGCCACTTCCATGCGCACGCAGGCCGGGTTGAATGAACGTTTTCAATTCACCGTAGATTTGACTGGGCGGGAGAACATTGGAGTCTCTTTCGACCAAGCGAGCAGCAGTACCGGCCCAAGAGATTTTACCCTTGCTTATCAGGTGAATGGCGGCGGTTTTATAAACTTCGCGTCTTACGTTGTGTTACCAAACCAAGTCGCATCTCCAGGTTTGGGAAACTGGACCTCCACTACTGCTATTCCTGGGTACACATTCACCTTTGATTTATCATCGGTGACCGAAATCAACAATGCCGCTGTTGTAGACTTTGCCCTGATTAATACGTCAACTGTTTCCGCTACTGGCACAACTGTAGCTGCCAATGGAACAAGCCGAGTCGATAACTTTACAGTCTCCGTCGTTCCTGAACCCGGTTCGATGGTGATGATTGCTGTAGCTGGAGTCGGCGGTTTCGTGGCTCGACGCCGCATGAAAAAGGCGAAGCTTGAGACATTGGCTTGCTGATTTCTTGGCTGCCGATTGCCTTCCCAAAAGTTTGAAACTCCGCGTGTGTCCAACGCGGAGTTTTTTTATCCGCACTGATTTGGTGTTCGGTGGCTGCCCGGAGTACGACACATCGTTGCTAGCGGTGTAAACCGCTATATGGTGTAAGGGTGAAATGCTCCAAAGCCCGGAGGGCGACACATCATTGCCGGCGGTGTAAACCGCCGGATAACATCCCCTAACAACTTCCTAAGCCCGGAGGGCGACACATGGCCTGCAAGAAGATCTTTCGCCCTCCGGGCTTAAATATCCTAGGATCTTCTTCACCGGTGGCTCACGCCAACCGGCAAACATTGTGTCGGCACTCCGTGCCTGAGGAAGCTCTTAGCTAGATGCTAGATGACAATCATTTCCTCAGGCCTGGAAGGCCGACACAACCGTAGTTGGGCGCGTCAGCCCGGTCAAGTCCATGAGTGAAGAATGCTCTATATCAAGCTTTGATAACCTTGGCTGCGCCTTCCAATCCTGCACAAGCGTTGCGAGTGTCGATGACAATCTGGCTCCAATCGACCAACTCTTGATAGTTTACGTTCTTGTGAGCTGTAGAAATCAGCACTGCGTCATAGGACGCCAAGGTCGTTTTGGTCCACTCGACCGATTTTGTGCCAGCCCAATGGGAATGCTCACGGCTTGGACGAATGACTGGCACGTAAGGGTCGTAATAGGCAACCTCGGCACCGGCGGCTTTGAGCTTGTCTAGCAAGATGTAGGTTGGTGATTCACGATCGTCGTCGACGTTGGCTTTGTACGCCAAGCCCACCAATAGAATCTTGCTGCCGTTGACGCTCTTGCGAACGGCGTTTAGTGCTTCTGCAACCTTGCTGACGACATATTGCGGCATCGAAGTGTTGACTTCGCCAGCCAGCTCAATGAATCGAGTCGCTTGACCATACTCTCGAGCCTTCCACGTCAAATAAAAGGGGTCAATCG
>JALONX010000485.1 GCA_025454695.1 Chloroflexaceae bacterium | reverse complement strand
CGGCCCGAGAGATGCTAGACATTGGTGGTTATTAACCAAAGAGCGAGTGTTGATACACGAGTGGCCTACTCATTGTAGTGGCCTCCACCTCTTGCCTCGGCTGCTCCACCGCCGCCAGAATCGCCTCACCCAGCTTTTGCCCCAGGCCACACGGCACTGCGTTGCCAATCTGCCGATACTGCTGGGCGATGCTGCCCGCAAACTGCCAGCCATCGGGGAACTGCTGCAAGCGGCGGCACTCGGCCACGCTGAGCGGGCGCGTTTCCACTGGGTGGCACATGCCGCTACCCTTCTGGGTCATGCTGGTAAGCACCGTTGGGGCCGGTTCATCAAACGCGAGCCGCCGGTAGAAGCCGACCCGCCCGCCAGTGGAATGGTACGCACCGCCGAGAGCCTGGGGTTGCAGCTCCTTGGGTAGCGAACGCCAGTTGCCACCCGGCGGCACCATGCGAAAAATGCGTTCTCGTTCTTTGCTGTAGGCCTGAAATTGTGGCGCAGGATCGTGCAAACCCGCCAGCGCTTCACCGAGTGTGAACCAGGGCAGTTTGCCATCCCCTGGTCGTTTTGCATGCGTCGCTTCGGGAAACGCGACCGATAGCCCGTCGCGGCTACCCAGAAAGATCACCCGTTCGCGAATCTGGGGCACGCCATAATCTGCCGCCATAACGAGGCGGTAGTTGACCGTGTAGCCAATGCGCTGAAACTCCTCCAAAATGACCCGCAGCGCCGAGCCAAGTAACTCATCGGGGTCAAGCGGTGCAAAGGGGTCGTTGCGTCGGTCAAGCGGGCGGTGCTTAATGGCGGCGGAGAGAATGCCGCGCACATTTTCCATCAGAAAAAAGGGCGGGCGAATCTCCTCCACAAAGCGCACAAAATCGCGGAAGAGGCTACCCCGTGGGTCGCCGATGGACTCACGCTTGCCCGCCGTGCTGAAGGGCTGGCAGGGTGGGCCACCACACACCAGAAACACGTCATCAGCCCGTAGGCCTACCGCTGCCAGGGCGGTAGCGGTCGAGATGGTGGTGATGTCCCGTTCTAGCAGTGGCAACTCGGGGCGGTTGGTACGAATCGTCTGGCAGCACCAGGGGTCATGCTCCACCGCCAGGCGCGTGGTCAGGCCCGCCGCCTCTAATCCGAGATCCAGCCCCATCGCGCCGCTGAAAAGTGAAACAACGTTGAACATTGGCTAGGTACTCACACAAAGGCACAAAAACACAAAGGCGTGCCTATGTATCTACGTGTGCAATTCTGTGACGCCTTCGCGCATGGTACCTTGACGTTTTGGTGACAAGAGACACTGGCCACCCGCCAAACGCTCTTCACCCGCTTCGGCTACACATAACTCCGCCCCAACAGCTTCTTCAGCCGCTGGCGTGTGTCGGCGCGAACGAGCCGGGCCAGCATGGAGCTGACGAAGAGCAGCACCAGTTGCAGTGGCGACATGCGCGGCTTCACCAGCGCTTGCAGGGCCTGCGGGTCGTTGAGCGGCAGCGGCGACTCGTCGCGCACGTCGATCTTCAGGTCGTTGCCGTGCCATTCCCGCTCAATCCAGAAGAGGTCGGGCATGCTGCGCTGGAAAAAATAGTACGCTGGATTATACTCGTACATGTAGTCAAAAAGTTCACCAAAAGGTTCCTGGGGTTCCCGTGGGTGCAGCACTAGCGTGTCGCCCACCAGGTTGACATACCAGCGGTGGAATGACCAGTGGAAGAGCCGTTCAGCGATCTCGGAGGGACTCTGGATGTAGCCCGCCTCGCTCACCCGCGTCAGCTCGCGCCCGAATTGTTGCGGATCATCCATGTGTTCCAGGATGTGGGAGCAGATGGTGTAGGCAAACACCTGAGCTTTAAAAGGCAGGTGGTGGGCATCGGCAACCACCAGCGGGCGGTCAATCACAATATTGCCGCCCCGTTCGGTATTGTCGGTGATAAAGCGGTCTACCAGGATGTTGGAGCGGGGGTTGGGGTTGTCGCCGCTGCCAATTTCCAGCACCAAGCCGGTGGCCGGAGGGTTAAATTTTTGTTGCATAGGATTGCGGATTTTAGATTTTAGATTTTAGATTTTCGATTGAACAATCCAAAATCCAAAATCCGCAATCCAAAATCAATTTATATCGTCTCCACTCAAGCTGTCCTTGAGAATGTCGAGATTTTCCAGGGCCAGGCCGGTGCCGATGGCCACGCAGTTGGCGGGCTGGTCGGCCACGTAGCAGGGCACGCCGGTTACCTGGGTGAGCAACTCGTTGACCCGGCGCAGCATCGAGCCGCCGCCGGTCATAATCATGCCCTTTTCGATGATGTCAGAGGAGAGTTCTGGCGGCGTTTCCACCAGCACCGCCCGCACCGCGTTAATCACCGCTTCAAGCGGCTCTTGCAGCGCATCGGTGATCTCATTCGAGTTGACTTCGATGATGCGGGGCAGGCCAGCTACCTGGTCGCGCCCGCGCACCTGCATGGTGAGCGGAGTTTCCAGCGGCAGGGCCGAGCCGATTTCGATTTTGACGTTTTCGGCGGTGCGCTCGCCAATCAAAATATTGTATTTGCGCTTGATGTAGTTGACAATCGCTTCGTCAAATTTATTGCCACCTACCCGCACCGAGGTGCTGACCACAATATCGTTGAGCGAAATAACCGCGACTTCGGTGGTGCCACCGCCAATGTCAATAATCAGGTTGCCGGAGGGCTGGGCCACGGGAATGTTGGCGCCAATGGCGGCGGCCAGCGGCTCACGAATGAGCCAGGCCTGCCGAGCACCGGCTGCCAGGGCCGCGTCGCGCACCGCCCGCATCTCCACACTGGTCACACCCGCCGGAATACAGATCATCACCTCGGGCTTGTTGAGGCGAAAACGGCCACCAGCCCGGCCAATAAAATATTTCAGCATGGCCTCAGTTACCATGTAGTCGGCAATAACGCCGTTGCGCATGGGCCGCACCACTTCGATGCTCTCCGGCTCGCGCCCGAGCATGGCGAGCGCTTCAGCGCCCACTGCCTTCACCCGGTTGTCGCGGGTGGAAAGGGCCACCACCGATGGCTCAGACAGCACAATGCCCTTGCCCTTCACATAGACAAGGACATTGGCAGTACCGAGGTCAATTCCAATTTTTCGTGCCATATCGTCAGTTACCAGTCGTCAGTTTGTAGTTGGCAGTTGTACAACGATGCAAGAGCCAGCCTGCCACATAGAAGAAAGAATAGTCAGCAGTTTGCAGTTGCTAATACGCAGCTCCTGCAAACTGCTGACTGCAAACTGCCAGCTGATTATACGCTATTCCCCACGTCGTCGTTTTAGTTGGGCCACCCGCAGGCGCACCATGGCTCGGCGCAGTTCGGCCTCGGCTTTAATCATGTCCTGTTCGCTCTGGCTGCTGCGCTTACGTTCTTCGGCCCGCACCCGCGCCCGCTCGGCCCGTTCTTCGTCAATCTCGTCGGCCCGCTCCACCGTGTCGGCCAGAATGGTGACACGGTTGGGCAACACCTCCATAAACCCGCCCGAAAGCGCAAATGGGGTGCGTTCACCATTCTTGACGATGGTCAGTTCGCCCACGTCGAGAATAGTCATCAACGGCGAGTGGCGGGGCAGAATACCCACCCGACCATCCTTCGTCGGCGCGTTGATCATGTCAACATCGTCCGACATCACCACCCGCTCAGCGGTTACAATTTCCAGATGAATTGGCATTGCTTTTTCCAGTTACGAATGACGAATGACGAGTTACGAGTTGCACCAGATACAGGCTACTCGTAACTCGTAACTCGTAACTCGTTATTTTTTCTGGCTTGCGTCGTAGGCCGCCACCACTTCGTCGAAGCCGCCCTGCATGTAGAAGAACTGCTCGGGAATGTGGTCGCCCTCGCCTGCCAGCACCTTGGCGAAGGAGCGCACTGTTTCGGCGATCTGCACATATTTGCCAGGCCGCCCGGTGAACTGCTGGGCCACGGTGAAGGGCTGCGAGAAAAAGAGTTCGATCTTACGGGCCCGCTGCACCGTCAGCTTGTCCTCGTCGCTCAGCTCTTCCATCCCCAGAATGGCGATGATGTCTTTCAAGTCTTTATAGCGCTGCAACACGCGCTTTACTTCCTGGGCTACCCGGTAGTGCTCCGGGCCAACCACGTTCGGGTCGAGAATACGGCTGTTGGAGGCTAGCGGATCCACGGCGGGGAAGATGGCCCGCTCGGCGATGCTGCGCTCCAGCGAAATGGTGGCGTCCAGGTGGGCAAAGGTCGTTGCCGGGGCCGGGTCGGTGTAGTCGTCGGCGGGCACATACACCGCCTGCATGGAGGTGATTGACCCCTTTTTGGTTGACGTAATGCGTTCCTGTAACTCGCCCATCTCGGTGCCCAGGGTTGGCTGGTAGCCCACCTGCGAAGGCATGCGCCCCAGCAGTGAGGACACTTCCGAACCAGCCTGCACAAAGCGGAAGATGTTGTCTACGAAGAGCAGCACGTCGCGGCCCTCGTCGCGGAAGTATTCGGCCATGGTCATCGCCGTCAGAGCCACGCGGAGGCGTGCGCCGGGTGGTTCGTTCATCTGGCCGAAGACCATCACGGTTTTGTCGAACACGGTGGTGTTGTCGTCAATCCGTGAGTCCTTCATTTCGGCGATGAGGTCGTTGCCTTCGCGGGAACGCTCGCCCACGCCAGCAAACACGGAGAAGCCGGACTGCTCTTTGGCGATGTTGGCAATCAGTTCCTGAATTACCACCGTCTTGCCCACGCCCGCGCCGCCGAAGATGGCAGTTTTGCCACCACGGGTAAAGGGGGCTACCAGGTCAATCACCTTGATGCCGGTTTCAAACATCTGGGCCTGGGTGCTCTGCTCCTCAAAGGAGGGCGGCTTACGGTGAATGGGCGAGCGCAGGTCGGTGTTCACCGGCCCTTCGCCGTCAATCGGGTCGCCCGCCACGTCGAACACGCGGCCTAGCGTGGCCGGGCCAATCGGCACGGCAATCGGCTTGCCGGTGTCAATCACCCGCATGCCACGGCGCAGGCCGTCGGTCGTGGTCATGGCAATGGCCTTCACCTCATCGTTGCCGATGTGCTGCTGCACTTCGCACACCAGGCGGGTGCCATCGTCCAGCGGTACTTCCAGTGCGTTGTAAATCTCCGGCACCTGGCCGTCATTAAAGCGGGCGCTAATCACCACGCCAATAATCTCTGAAATCGTTCCTGTTGAAGCCATATGTCCTCCCATTTGGGCCAAAAAGCTAAGGGTTGTGGGTTAAGGGTTAAACAGTCATTGATTATCGCTGCTACTTCAGTGAGGTTCAGGTTAACCCTTAACCGTTAACCCCTAACCCTTATTTCTGGAATCTACCGCTGCTCTGCCATAGCCGCCGCGCCGGAGGCGATTTCGCTCACTTCCTTGGTGATACCGGCCTGGCGAGCCTTGTTGAAGGTTAGTGTCAGGT
>JALONX010000484.1 GCA_025454695.1 Chloroflexaceae bacterium | reverse complement strand
GAAGTTGTAGGCCTGCTGCTTGCGGCGACTGTTGATTTCGCCCCACACAAACAGCACAATCGCCACAACCCCAATCAGCAGCGAGAGCTTATGCACGCCGTCGAGGATGCCGATGTTGGGAATGTCCGGGATGAAGGCATTGCCAATGGCGTTAAAGGCTTCGTCGGAGATGTTGATCGTGCCAGTGCCTTCGGTGGAGAGCTGCAGCATGCCACGGTAGATCAGCCAGCCCGCCAGCGAGGCCACAAACGAGGGAATGCCCAGTTGGGCCACCGGAAAGGCGGTGATGAGTCCGGCTAGCAAGCCAAAGCCGAGCACCATGGGCACCACCAGCAGCGTAGGCATGCCCCACGACACCAGCGCGATGGCCGCCACCGCCCCTAGAAACCCGGCCAGAAAGCCGACGGACAGGTCAATCTGTCGAATCACAATCACCAGGGTCATGCCAACGGCCAGCACGGCGATGTAGCCAGTCTGGTTGAGCAAGTTGCTCAGGTTACGAGGCGAAAGAAACACACCGTTGGTGGTGACGGTGAAAATCGCCATAATCACAAACAGGGCGATAAACATGCCATAATCGCGGACGTTTTGCCGCAGCACCCGCTGCAAGTTCTGCAAAAACGAGGGCGATGGTAATGTTTGTACCTTATCCATTTGCATCGGAGGCTCCTCAGTTGGTGGCTAAATGCATCACAGTTTCGGGGGTAGCTTCTTCAATCGGCAGCTCGCCCGCGATACGGCCAGCCGAAACGACATAAACTCGGTCGCTCATGCCAAGCACCTCCGGCAACTCCGATGAGATCATCAGAATGCTCATGCCCTGCTCGACCAGGCGGTTCATCAGGGTGTAAATCTCAAATTTTGCACCCACATCAATGCCTCGGGTCGGCTCGTCCAGAATCAGGATGTCGGGTTTAGAAAACAGCCATTTGCTCAAACAGACCTTCTGCTGGTTGCCACCGCTGAGGTTGCCAACGCGCTGGGCAACTGTGGGCGTTTTGATGTTGAGTGATGTTTTGTACTCGTTGGCAATCTTAATCTCGGCGTTGTTGTCCACCACGCCCCGTTCAGCGATAGCCTTGAGGTTGGCCAGGGTAATATTCTGTTTCACGTCCTGAATCAGCACCAGGCCATTGCCCTTGCGGTCTTCGGTGACATAGGCTACCCCGGACTGAATCGCGTCTTCGGGCTGGCGAAAGTTGCGCTTCTGCCCCTTCACCACCAGCTCGCCCTGGAGCCGATAGTTTGCCGGGTTGCCAAAGATGCTCAGCGCCAACTCGGTGCGCCCGGAACCCATCAGCCCGGCCACGCCCACAATTTCGCCCCGCCGCACGTTGAGGTTGATGTCGCGCAGGATGGTGCGACCCGCCGCCGGGTTGTAACCGCTCCAACCCTTCACCTCCAGCACCACCTCGCCGGGTTGCTTTTTGGCCCGCTGCGGGTAGATGTTGTCAATCTCGCGGCCCACCATGTGCTTTACCAGCACGTTTTCGCTCACTTCGCCTTTGTGGGCATCCAGGGTGCAGATGGTGTGGCCGTCGCGCAGCACCGTCACCGTGTCGGCAATGGCGATGACCTCTTTGAGCTTGTGCGAGATCATAATGCATGTTACGCCCTGCTCACGCAGGCCCCGCAGCAGATCGAGCAGGTTGGCGCTGTCATCTTCGTTCAAGGCCGCCGTCGGCTCGTCGAGAATCAGCAGCTTCACGTCGCGGCTGAGGGCCTTGGCGATTTCGACCAGCTGCTGCTTGCCCACGCCCAGATCTTTGATTTTGGCCGCCGGGTTCACGTCAAGGCGCACGCGGGCCAGCATTTCGCTCGCCCGCTTGATGGTCTCGTTCCAGTTCACCAGCGCACCGCTACGAATTTCATTGCCGAGGAAAATATTCTCGTAGACGGTCATTTCTGGCACCAGGGCCAGTTCCTGGTAGATGATGGCGATGCCAGCGTGTTCGCTATCGCGGATGCGGCGGAACTTCTGTTCCTCACCGTTAAAGAGGATGTCGCCGCTGTAGCTGCCGTGTGGGTAAACGCCGCTCAGCACTTTCATCAACGTAGATTTGCCCGCGCCGTTTTCACCAACCAGGCAATGAATCTCGCCCCGCTTCACCCGAAAGCTGACGTTGCTAAGGGCCTTCACGCCGGGAAACTCTTTGGTGATGTTGCGCATTTCCAAAATGGGCGTGTCGCTCATCGGTGAGCCTTTCTGGCACCACAGAGGCGCACCATGCACGGGCGTGGCTGTAAACCTGGTGCCGTGTGCATGGTGCGCCTCCGCGATGGATGGTGAGTTACGGGACGTTCTTGTAGTCGGCGGCGTTGTAGTAGCCGGATTCGAACAGGGCCGCTTTGACGTTGGCCTGGTCAACCGAGATGACCGGCGACTGAATGGCGGGCACGTCAATCTTGCCGTTGTTGTAGGAACCCTTGGACGCCGGGGGTTCGTTCTTCAGCAGGGCCACGGCAGCCTTGATGGCATCGTCCACCAGCGTGCGCACGTCCTTAAACACCGTCATAGACTGCTTGCCGTCAATGATGTACTGCACGGAGGCGGGGGCGGCGTCCTGGCCAGTGATGACAAAGCTCGTCACGTCCTTGTCGGCGGCGAAGGTGTCGCCGATGGCGCGGGCGGTGTCGTCGTTGGGGGCCAGCACAAACACGTCGCCCTTGTCGGCGGCGGTGGCGGTGGTCAGGTTCGACTCAGCCAGGGTCTTGGCGGTGGCAGGTGCCCAGTCGGTGGTGATCTGAGAGATAATCTTGGCCTGCTCGTCGCGGGTGAGGGTGGCCTTGCTGGCAAGGGCCGTCGCTTCGCTGGAATTCTTGATCACAAAGGTGCCGTCGGCGACCTTGGGCTGCAGCACGCCCCATGCGCCCTCGAAGAAGATGAAAGCGTTGTTGTCGGTGGCAGCGCCAGCGTAGATGTAGAGCGGGTTGCCCTTCTTGTCACCGGCCTTGTCCACCAGATACTGGGCCTGCTGGGCACCCACGGCGATGCTGTCGAAGGTCACGTAGTAGTCAACGGCCTCAGTCTCGCGGATGAGGCGGTCATAGGAGATGACCTTGGCACCGGCGGCGCGGGCGGCGTTGGCCGAAGCAGCAGCAGCCGTGCCGTCAACCGGGGTGATGATGATGACCTTGACGCCCTTGGTGAGCAGCGATTCGACATTGGCCTTTTCCTTGGCCGAGTCCTTCTCGCTGAAGAGGATTTCGACCTGGTAACCTGCCTTGGTCAGGGCATCTTTGAAGCGGGCCTCATCCTGCGTCCAGCGGGTTTCATCTTTCGTGGGAAGCACAATACCGACAGCGAGGGCGGTGCTACCGCTGCTGCCACTGCCAGCAGCCGGGGCGGCGGTGGGGGCGGCAGTGGGGGCAGCCTGGCCACACGCGGCTAGAAACAGGCTCGCCAGCACAACCAGCGTGGCGAGTGAGAAGAATTTGCGTCGCATAAAAATCTGTCCTCCTAACGAACAGTGTTATTCGCGGATCAACTACGATACCGACACGGACGACTACCGAACAAAGGTCACACATCCTCCTTTCCGCTCAATCACCAGGCGGCCTGCACGGCGCAATGCCTCCTGACATGTGGCTACAGCGTGGGAGCCACAGCACGCCAGCAAGCTGAGACGCGGTGGTGGCCCGCCGTGCATGGGCAGTGGCCTGGTGTTGTGGGTTGTATGTGATGTAGCTCTAGTGTAAATGAAACTTAAACCCCTCACAACCCCTGCTCCCCTCAAACGCTTGACGGAAAACCCCCAACGGCGTTAGGGGAAAACCCCTAATTGGCAAGGCTGAAGGCTGAAGGCTGAAGGCTGAAGACCAGAGACGTTTCAACGCCGAGCGATGAGCGATGAACGCTGAGCGATGAGACTTGCATTACGTATTACGCAGTACGCAGTACAAGGTCGATTCTCGGTTCTGGGTTGTGGGTTCTGGGTTCTGGGTTTTCGGTTCTTGACGAACCCTTCCACCCCCCGTATCATGCTGCTAACTGCCAACTGCTAACTGCCAACTGATACAAACTCCAACGGGGGAGTAGATGGAAAAGGTGGTTCTTCCCGGTGCTGCCGAAGCGGCCCCGGCGCAACGTCCGCAACTGCCACGGCTGGGCTGGCGCAACCTGGTGCGCCGCCAGGAACTGGTGGTGGTGGCGTTGCTGTTGCTGGGAAGCGCCTTTCTGAGTCTCCAGACGGAAAGCTTTCTTACCGAACGCAACCTGCTGAACATCACCCGCAACTTCTCCTGGATTGCCATTGCGACCCTGGGCCAGTGCCTGATTATCATCATTCGCGGGATTGACCTTTCTGCCGGGGCGGTGATGGCGCTGGCCGGGCTGGTGAGCGGCCTCTGCATGCAGGCGGGGCTGCCGGTGCCGCTGGCTATTCTGGCCGGGCTGGTGAGCGGCAGCGCGATTGGCTTTGCCAACGGCATGCTGGTGGCCCGCGTTGGGCTGCCGCCACTGCTCGTTACCCTGGCTACCATGGGCATTGCCCGCGGCCTGACGCTGGGGCTGACCGAAGGCACCCCCGTGCGCGAGTTGCCTCCGGCCTTCCGCTCCCTGGGCCAGGCCGAGGTGAGTCTGGGCCTCGTGAGTCTGCCGCTGTCGTTTATCTGCATGGTGCTGATGGGCCTGCTGGTCTGGCTGCTGCTGCAACGCACCGTGCTGGGCCGCTACATCTACACCCTGGGCAACAACGAGCGTGCCCTGCTGGTGGTGGGCGTGCCGACCCACCGGCTCAAAGTGCTGGTCTACACCCTCGGTGGCATGCTCACCGCCCTCGGCGGCATGCTGATGACGGCGCAAGTGGGCGTGGCCGCGCCCACCGCTGCCATTGGCTACGAACTCGACATTATTGCAGCGGCGGTGATCGGTGGGGCTAGCTTTTTCGGCGGCGAGGGCGGCGCGGGCGGGGCGATCCTCGGTGCCGCCCTGATGCAGGTGCTGCGCACCGGCCTGGTGCTGCTGGGCGTGCCCGTGCAGTGGCAGGCGGTCGCCCTCGGCGCGATGATTCTGCTCGTCACCCTGCTCGACGCATGGCGGCGACGGAGGGTGGGGAGATGACGAGTGACGAGTGACGAGTGACGAGTGACCGGAGACCGAGGCCAGAACCGGAAAAGTACGACGTATGAACTATGATGTATGAATCAGGAGATTCTGAGGTACGCAATACGCAGCACCCTTCGCGTTCGCTCAGGGCAGGCGCAGTACGCAGCACGTTTCACGTTTCACGTTTCACGTCTCTGCACACAACATTGCGCATCGCACCTCACTGTCACCCCGACGCAAGTATGTCTAACATTGCGCATCGCACCTCACTGTCACCCCGACGCAGGAGGGGTCTTCCGCGCACTACAGTGCAGATTCCTCCCTGCGGTCGGAATGACACGAACTGCATGGTGAACAAAAAGTGTGCCTAACGTTGCTCATCGCACCTCACTGTCACCCCGACGCAGGAGGGGTCTTCCGCGCACTACAGTCAGATGCCTCCCTGCGGTCGGAATGACATGGAGACGCAATGGTGAGCAATGGTAATGAAGCTATGGTTCATCGTTGTGCCGTTCAATGCCAGCCAGTGTCACCCCGACGCAGAAGGGGTCTTCGTTGCATTGCGATGCAGATTCCTCCCTGCGGTCGGAATGACATGGACTGCACGGTGAACAAACAATGTTTTGTAGAGAGTATGTACGTTTCACGTTTCACGTTTCAGTAACACGTTTCACGTTTCACGTTATGAAAATCGCCTCCTGGTTTTTCATTTGCATCCTCCTGCTCAGTGCATGCGCACCGGTGGGGGGCCGAAATGAGATCCGCCGCACGATTACGATAGCCTGGATTCATAAAACCCAGGGTAATCCCGTGTTTGACATGGGCCAGCGCGGGGCGATGGATCGGGCGGCGGAGCTTTCCGCGCATGGCCCGGTTGAGGTGCGCGTCATCCCGTTTGGCCCCGTCGCCGCCGACGCCGTGGCCCAGATGCAGCTGATCGAGAGCGTGGCGGTGAGCGGGGTAGATGCGATTGCCGTTTCATGCAACGACCCGACCGCCTGCATTGAGCCGATTAACGGTGCGGTGGAAGCGGGCATCCCCGTGATGACCTGGGACTCGGACTCGCCCGCCAGCAAGCGTTTCACCTTTTTGAGCATTGACAACTACCAGGCCGGGCGGGCGGCGGCGCAACTGCTGGTAGACTCGATGGGCACCAGCGGCAAAGTGGCCCTGCTCACCGGTGTGCCGGGGGCCTGGAACCTGGAGGAGCGTATGCGCGGCTTCCGCGAGGCTATTGCTGACTATCCCAACATTGAGATTGTGGCGCTGGTGCCCACCAACGAAGACATCAACCTGGGTGTGCAGCGGGTGGAAGAAACCATGCAAAAGCACCCTGACCTGAACGGCTGGTTTTTTGTGGGCCTCTGGCCGCTGTTTGCCGAACGTGGCTCCATGCCGCTGTGGGAAGAGGCTACCACGCGGCGGGGGTTGAAAACCGTTTCCTTCGACACCTTGCCATTGCAGCTTGACCTGCTGCATGATGGCTACCTGGCCGGGCTGGTGGGGCAAAAATATTGGGGCTGGGGGGCCGACAGCGTACAGATTCTCTACGACTACCTGATCAACGACAAACGTTTTCCGTCGTTTATCGACTCAGGCATGGACATTGTTACCGCCCGCAATGTTGACGCCATGCAACGGGCCTGGCAAACCAACGACTTTAGCCAGCCGCTGCCGCCGCCGTAGGGTGAAGTATGAATGATGAAGGATGATGTATGAAATGCAACGCTAGTCGTTGTCACCCCGACGTAGGAGGGGTCTTCAACGCACGGCACTGGAGCGCAATGCTCGCCACTGTCACCCCGACGTAGGAGGGGTCTTCGACGCAAGGCGATGCAGATTCCTCCCTACGGTCGGAATGACAATGGGGGCACTGGAGCGCAGCGCTAGTCGTTGTCACCCCGAGCGAAGCGAGGGGTCTTCAATGTACAGCACTGGAGATTCCTCCCTGCGGTCGGAATGACAGTGGAGGCACTGGAGCGCAACGCTCGCCGCTGTCACCCCGAGCGAAGCGAGGGGTCTTCAATGTACAGCACTGCAGATTCCTCCCTGCGGTCAGAATGACAATGGGGGCACTGCATGGCAATGTAGATTCCTCACTCCGTTCGGAATGACATGGATACGCATCGGAATGACACGGATATGCGATGGAAAAGACTTGATTTACAAATTGTGGCATTGCATCGGCATTCATACCGCATCATTCATACTTCATAACTCTGACTGATGTTGCTCCGCGCCCACAACCTCTCAAAGAGCTTCGGCACCTTGCCCGCCCTGCAGCAGGTGAGCCTCAGCGTGCATGCGGGCGAGGTGGTGGGGCTGGCCGGGCAGAACGGTTCGGGTAAATCGGTGCTGCTCTCGTTGCTGGCCGGACTCACCGTGCCCGACACGGGCGAGCTGACGATTGACAGCACATTGGTACGCTGGCCCTTTGCCGCCCGGCCCTTCGGCATCGAGGTGATTCACCAGTACCCCGACCTGGCCGACGGGCTGGATGTGGGCAGCAACCTCTTTCTCGGCAATGAGATTGCCTGGCCTGGCCCCAGCGCCTGGCTGAAAATCCCCCACCGCCGCCGCACCGACGAGGCCGCCAGCGCCCTGCTGGCCCGGCTCGATCTCGACACCCTTTCGCCCCGCGAAAAAGTCAGCAACCTTTCCGCCGAGCAGCGCCAGCTGGTGGCCATTGCCCGGGCCATGTCGCGGCCCGCCCGCCTGATCATCATTGACCAGCCCACGCCGCTGCTGGGCTACGCCGCTCAGCAGAAGCTGCAAGAGCTGGTGCAGGAGTGGCAGCGCCAGGGCGTGGCGGTGCTGTTCGCCAGCGACAATCTCGATCACCTGTTTGCGGTGAGTGACCGCATGCTGGTGCTGCGGGCAGGGCGGGTGGTGGGCGAACGGCGCACCGATGCGACCAGCCGCGAGGAGCTGGTGGAGATGATGGTCAGCGCCGCCGACCGCCAGCAGCTCACGCCGACGATCTGGGCTTTGGATAGCTACTACCAGGCCCGCGAGCAGGCCGAGCAGTTGCAGGCCCAGGAACGGCTATTGCAGCGCGACCTGATGGCCCAGGGTACGCTCAACCGGGAGCTGGTGGAGCGGCTGGCCGAACAGGTGACGGCCCTTGACCGGGCCAACGCCAGCCTGCAAGATGCCCAGCGCCGCCTGCTCACCGAGCGTGAGGAAGAGCGCAAACACCTGTCGCGGGAGCTGCATGATGTGGTGATTCAGGATTTGCTCAGCCTCAACTACCAGCTGGAGGAGATGGCCAGCCGCGATGACCTGGACGAGAGCGCCCGCGACGATGTGGACGATGTGCGGAGCAGCATTCGCGCCCTGGTTTCCGACCTGCGCCATATTTGCGGCAGCCTGCGCCCGCCCACGATTGACAGCCTGGGCCTGGGGGCGGCCATCCAGTCCTTTACCCGCGAATGGGCCGAGCGCACCGGCGTGGCGGTGCAGCTGGAGATTGACCCGGCCCTGGGGCGGCTGCCGGAAGCGATTGAGCTGTCGGTGTTCCGCATGGTGCAGGAAGGACTGAGCAACGTGCGCAAACACGCCCAGGCCAGCACGGTTTCCATCACGCTCAAACACACCACGCCCCGCATGCTGCTGGTGGCGCTTGCCGACGATGGCCGGGGCCTGCCCCAGGGCACCGACCTGGCGACGCTGGCCAGCGAGGGCCACTACGGGCTGCTGGGCATCAGCGAGCGGGTGGCGCTGCTGGGCGGGCGGCTGAGCCTGCAAAACCAGCGCTCCGGCGGCCTGCACCTGCGGGCCGAAATCCCCCATCCCCGCGTTTTGTAGCTCGCGCAACGGCGCAAAGCTCGCAACGGGGTTGCAGCGGTGTGTGAGTCTGCTGCCGAGTGCATGCGGCGAACCCACACGTCACATTCCGTATAGCCCGCGCAGGCGGGCTTCGCTACACCGAGCCGTGCCCTTGAGGGCTACGGCTGGGCGGGCCACCAGGGGGCCGCCGGGGGCCTGAAGGCCCCGGCTTCCGGTACGAAGGCCGCCTGCGCGGCCTAGGGGCCGTGCAACCCATTGATGAACCGTGTGGACGATGGACGGCGGTGAATACGCCGACTTCACTATACATTGCCTTGCAGTGCAACGCGCCTTTCGCGCTCGCTTTCGCGCTCGCTTTTGCGCTTTTCGTGATCCTACCCCTCCTCGCCCATCACCACCTCTCCCTTGTCGGTGTAGACGTGCAGGCCCTTCAGGTGCTTGATAGGCGTGAGGTCGCTAACTTTAGTGTTCACGATGTATAGAACACGGAGACTGGTGAGTGCAGCGAGCGGAGAGAGGTCGCTGACGGCGGTGCTCATGAGGTTGAGGCGGGTGAGGGTGGTGAGGGCGGCGAGCGGGGCGAGGTCGCTGACGTTGGGGCCGCTGAGGACGAGGTCAGTGAGGCTGGTGAGGGCGGCGAGCGGGGCGAGGTCGCTGACGGCGTTGCCAATGAGGTTGAGTTCAGTGAGGTTGGTGAGGGCGGCGAGCGGGGTCAAGTTGCTGCCGACTATGCTACTAAGCTTCAAACTGGTAAGCTGGGTCAGAGCGGCAAGCGGCGTTAGGTCGCTGACGACTGTATCTGAGAGGTCGAGGCTGGTAAGGTTGGTGAGAACGGCGAGCGGCGTCAGGTCGCCATCGGATGCGCCTGAGAGGTAGAGACTCGTGAGGTTAGTGAGAGTGGCGAGCGGAGTCAGGTTTTTGATATCTCTTCCGTCTAGTCTCAGATTGGTGAGTTGAGAAAGGCCAATCAAAGGGGTCAGGTCGCTGACGGATGTACTCCAGATCTCGAGGCTCATGAGGTTAGTGAGAGTGGTGATCGAGGCCAAGTCGCTAATGTCTGTGCTCACATCGTGTGGGCTAAGGTACTTCTTGAGATTTGTGAATGGGGTTAGGAGTGTTAGACTAGTAAGTTGATTGAAGTTGGCCAGGGAGCGTAGGTTATTGAAAGTATCGTCTGCTATATGTAAAGAAGTAAGCTCTGGCAGTTCTGCAAGCCTGTACAAAACGTCTCCAATCACTTGTTCAATTCTCAATGCCTTGATATGATATAGTAGATGTAGGTTAGTGGGCAACGAGCTGAATGCAAGGCGGCTTTTCTTGTGGAGCACTCGTTGTGCATACTCTTGTTCATCGAAACTGAGCCAGGCGTCCCCCAAAGCGAGCGGCACGAAGTAATTCCACTCCTCCGCTTCAACACTGGCATACTCCTCAATTGCTGCCAGGGCCTTTCGCCCGCCGATCGCCGCCAGCGCCGTAATACAGGCAGCGGCGGTGCCATCGCCATACTCTGGCTTGTAGCGCAACAATTCCACCGCTGGCTCGCCACCTCTTGCCAGCATAGCGGCCTCTTCCTCGTCTGTTGGCGGAAAAAGCGGCGCGGCGGCAGCAACCACGGCCTGGCGGGTGGTGCTATTTAAGCCCACCTCGTGTTCCAGGCAGGCCAGGGCCAGCAGCAGCACCTGGCGGCGGTTGCTCTCTTTTTTGAGGCCAGCCGCTCGCTTCAGCAGCTTTGTCAACAGCTTTTCCCGCTCTTTAGGACGGTGGATACCAGCCCATCCCG
>JALONX010000483.1 GCA_025454695.1 Chloroflexaceae bacterium | reverse complement strand
TAGGTCAGCACGCGCCGCTCAAACACCTGGAACAGAATGGGCCGTTCCACGCCAGCAACCTTCACCTTGACCCAGTAGGCCCCGCTCACCGGCAAGCCAAACACAAAGATCGGGTCGTAGACCTGGCTGCGCACAAAGCGGCCATTTTCGTAGACCAGGCCCTGCTGGTTCATAAAGTCTACAAACGCTTTGGCCACACCGTGGTTGTTCTCGCCCCGCACCAGGATCGTCTCCATGTCATTGGCGTAGTCGGTAAAGGCGCTGATGCTGCCGTCCGGGTTGATCATGCCGGTGGCGGGACGGCCCAGGTCAGTGGGGGTCACCGCGCCGGGGTTCTGGTAGAAGCGCAACAGGTCGGCATAGGTGGGGAACTGGTTGGGGTCGCCCACGGCGCTGATGCGGGCCTGAGTGCGCCATGCAAACTGGTTCAGGCCGATCTGGAGCCGCCCCGTCATCAGCTCAATTGGCAGCAGGCCATTGGTGACATACCAGAGCTGGTTCGGGTCTGCCGTGGGGTCGTTCACCTCCATGCGGCTCTTGTCGAAGTACTGCACCGCCCTGGTGCCCTCCGCTGAGTCCACCAGGGTTTCCCGCAGCAGGTCGCTGATGGGCGCAGGCCCCCACGTCCACGAGCGCCCGCTGACCTGCTCGGCCACCGGCAGGTCGTAACGGTTCCATAGCCGCTGAAACGCAGCCGTGCCGATGGCAGGTGCGGCCAGCACTGGCGTGGCAACGATCAAGGCCACCAGGGCCAGGGTGGCTAATATTGGGATACGGCGTCGCATACCAACCTCCTTGTTGTATATGTTCAACGAACCCGCTGCGCAAGGTGACTGTACGGCCTTGCGCAGGAGGGAAAAAGAATCCGGGGGTGGGCTGCCCTTTCCTTGGCCTCACCACCCTACATTTGTCATGCACAGGCGCGGACGAAAGTCCACACGACGGGTTGTGATCACGTCATTACGCTGCGGGCTGGCCGTCTTTGTGCGCCCGGATGAGCAGCAGGGGCGTGGCGGTGGCGTGCAGCACCTTGTCGGCCACGCTGCCTAAAGCCCAGCGCTGCAAGCCGCCATAGCCGTGGGTCGCCATCACAATCAGGTCGCTGTGGCGCATGCGGGCCACGTCCACAATCGTGTCGGCAGGTGGGCCCGTTTCCAGCAGCGCGGTGGCGGCCACACCCTGGGCCTGCACGGCAGCGGCCTGTTCGTGCAACATGGTCTCCATCAGCGTGCGCTGCTCATCGAGCATGGTGCCCAGGTAGCCTGGCGGCCCAGCCAGCGTCGGCCATTCCAGCGGCACCCGGTTAAAGGGCGAAAAGGCGTGCAGCAAGGTCAGGCTGCCATTGCCTGCCTGCGCGATCGCGATCGCCAGCGGCAGGGCCTGGAGCGCCAGCGGCGATCCGTCCAGTGGCACCAGCATCTGGCGGAACTGCACGGGCTGCGCTGGCGTGGCTGCCGTGCTGCGTACCACCAGCACCGGCACGGTGGCCGCCTGAATCAGTTTGTCGGCCACGCTGCCCAGGGCCCAGCGTTGCACCCCACTATAGCCGTGGGTCGCCAGGGCCAGCAGCGTCACCTGCCGCGATGTGCCAACCGCCAAAATCGCATCAACCGGGTTGCCGACGATCACCTCGGTTTCTACAATGTAGCCCCCCGAGCGCAGGGTGGTGGCCTGGGCGTCCAGGTAGCCCCGTGCCCGTTGCAGCAGGGCCTCGCCGAGCATGTGGCGCTGTTGCGCTTCCCGGACGGTGGGGCCAAGGCCACCACCAGCGGCCGACTCAAGCGCACGGGCAAAGGGGTCGTCAGCATCGCCTTCGGGCACCACCTGCACCAACAACAGGCGGGCTTGCTGCAACGCCGCCATATGCCGCACATAGGGTAGTACCTGCTCGGCCAGCAGCGACCCATCAAGCGGAACCAGAATCGTGTTCATTGTCGCCACCTTTCTGCCCCGAATTTGCCACAGTGGCACAGAGCGCACTAAGCTTTTTGCTTGCAGATTGCAGAGTGCAGATTGCAGATTGACAGAACCAGGAACCGAATGTTTGTAATCCGTAATCCGTAAACCAGCATCTACAGGATGCAGAACGCAGGACGGGTTACGCAGTACGCAGTACGCATAGCCTTTCTCACCGCTCCATGCCCAACTCCCACCTGCTGTGGCTAGGGGTTGCCCTGATCGAGCTGTTGCACCAGGGCTGCAAACATGTCACTTTCGGTGATGATGCCCACCACCAGGTTCTCGGCGTCTACCACCGGCAGGCCGCCAATCTTGTTGTCCAGCATCAGCAGCGCCGCCTCACGCAGCCCGGTGTCCGCCGTCACCGTGATCGGGTCGCGGGTCATCACGTCATAGACTTTCACGCGGGTGAGCGCGTCGGCCACATCCCGTAGCTCTAGCCCGGCGGCCCGCAGCACATCGGCCCCGCGAATGTCGCCATCGGTGATGATGCCACAGATCTGGCCGGTGTCCAGCACCACGGGCAGGCGGCGAATGTCGTGCTCATGCATCAGGGCCAGCGCTTCGCTTAGCGGCAACGCCAGGTTCAGCGTCACGGCGGGCGAGCGCATCCAGTAGCGAATCTCTTGCTCCACGGGCGGTGGGGTAGGTACGATTGGTGGTGTCATCATGCACCTCCTCTGGGCGATTACCGATGGCAGGAACGGAACACCGTTCCAGCCAGGGAAATAGAGGACATACGGGAAATGACGATCAGACGCTCAGGCGAATGTCCTTCATGTCCTGTATGTCCTTTGTTGTGTCATCGTTCAGCGTTCCTCGCTCCTCGCTATCACCCCTGGCCGGAGCAGCAGCACGGGCACCGGCGACCGTTCGAGCACCTGCGCAGCGACGCTGCCGAGGATCATGCGGCGCAGGGATGGGCCATCGTGGGTGGCCATGGCGATCATGTCCACCTGCTGTTCTTCGGCGCAGGCCACAATCTCCGGGCCGGGGCCAGTGAGTCCAGCAGTTCGGCGCGGGCGTTAAGTTCCTGTTGCGAAGCAGAGATGGGATGACGGCTATACGTCAGGTCTTCCGCACGTTCAAAGGTGGGGATGGGTACGGCCATGGACGCCGGGCGCGGCGGCACGCCGATGACCCCATGCACGGGCGCACCGACCCGGAGCAGCACAATCGTATAATCTTCCATCCGCAGCAGATGCTTGATAGCAGGGAGGATGGCTTGGCTAAACAGCGTGCCATCCAACGGAACAAGTAGGGTGCGCAGGCGCATGGCTCCTCTCCTTAATGAACGTATCTGCATGCTGATACCAGTATGGCACAGGGGCAGGGCCATAGCACCCGACGAGCGGCGAGGAGCAACGATAGCCAGTAGACCAGGATTTTGCACTGGCCGGTTGGTCAGGCCTGCAGGCGAATGGTGAAGAGATCGGCACTGAGGATAGTGAAAGTTTTTCCACTAGCATTGACAACGGGTGTACGATACATGGGCAGGGCAACCATGGCGTTTCCCTGGGCATGCTGAGCGCAACCATACAACGGTGGTGAGTGCCGCTGTTTCCGCTCGCGCTGCGCTCGGCTCACCACCGGTACGGTGCTGATGACTCCATCGGGCGGCAACGACTGCTGCCCAGTGCTCCCCCCTCATCGTGCGCCGGGCCGAGAAAGGATGGAGCGTATGCTACGCCGACCCGTCGCCCCCACCCGTGGCCCTATTCGCGTCCTGCTGGTTGATGACCATGCCGTCGTGCGCCAGGGGTTACAGGCGTTTCTCACGGCCTTTCCCGACCTGGAGGCCGTGGGCGAAGCCGCCGATGGCGATGAGGCCGTGGCCCGCTGCGCCCAACTCCACCCCGATGTGGTATTAATGGATTTAATGATGCCGGGCATGGATGGCGCCGAGGCGACCCGCGCCATTCGGGCGAGTTACCCCACCACGCAGGTGATTGCCCTGACCAGCTTCAACCAGGACGACCTGGTGCTGCGGGCGTTGGAAGCCGGGGCGATTGGCTACCTGCTCAAACATGTGCGGGCCGAGGAACTGGCCCAGGCCATCCGCTCGGCCTTTGTGGGCCGCCCCACCCTGGCCCCCGAAGCGGCGGAAGCACTCATCCACAGTGCTACCCAGCCTGCCCTAATTGGCAAGGAGCTGACGCCACGGGAAAAAGAGGTGCTGGCGCTGCTGGTACAGGGGTGGAGCAACCCGGCGATTGCCGCACGGCTGGTGGTGAGTCGCTCCACCGTTAAGTTTCACGTCAGTAGCATTCTCTCCAAGCTGGGCACGGCCAGCCGCACCGAAGCCGTGGCCCTGGCCGTGCAACGCCATCTGGTGTGAGCAAGAAAGCTCGCGCAAAGCCGCAAAGGCGCAAAGGATGTCACAGTATATGCATACGCATCCCTTTGTGCCCTTTGTGCCTTTGTGGTTCGTTTTCGCATACAATCAAAATCCTCCATCCGTCCAGGCCGTCACCTCGCCACCTGGCTGATGCGCCCCCATCGGCGACGACTCATCATGACAGTACGATCGTTTCGCGCATCCCAGCAAAGGGTAAACATGCCGCCTGTTCGATCCTGACTGGCGCTGGCAGCCCACGTCCGGGCGGCTATACAGGAGGAGGTTACGATGTTTTGGGTGACTGGGATCTTCGGTCTGGCGTTAATCGCTGCGCCCTTCGCTTTTGGCTACAGCACCAACCCGGCGGCGCTCTGGAGCAGTGTCATACTTGGTGCGATTGTGACCCTGGTATCGGGCTACAAGCTGCTGGTGAATGACCGCGCCACATGGGAAGACTGGGCGCAGATTGTGGCGGGCGTAGCGCTGCTGCTGATGCCCTTCCTGTTTGGCTTCAGCGTGATCACTGCGGCCCTCTGGACATGCATCATTGTGGGGGCGGCCCTCATTCTGCTACCCAGCTATGATCTCTACCTACGGGCTGACCAGGCGTAACCAGGCCAGGTTGATCAAGCAACAGGAAGGGGTCGTCGTATGCGACGGCCCCTTCCTGTTGTTGTGGCAGATTGTGCCGTAGCAAATCTTGTGCAACATCCGGTTCCCCTTGCGACAAGCGGTTTCCGAGGCTCCCCGGCTCCTGAGGCTGACGAAGGGGAGCGTACCAAAGGGCTTGACGAGGAGCAGCGCAGTTCTGAGCAAAGCGAAGAGGCTGGGCGTAATGACGCACAAGATTCTTCGCTTCGCTCAGCGTGACCTACGCAAGTCTTTGTTTAGCGCCCAAAGTTTAGTGCATTGCTGTGCCAGGCAGAGTGGAACCTGTTTCTACATGTGTAGTACGTCGTTCCATCTTACATGTGCCGGTGCCAGACATGGGGCACCAGCGGCTCCTCACCCACCAGCACGCCATTGTGAGCTTCTTGCTGATGCACCGAAGCGGCAAAGGCCCCCAGCCGCCGGGCAATGCGTTCGTTCACGCTGCCCACCGGGTAGCTGCCATCGAACTGCCGTAGGCCAGCGGGCACGCCCGTCAGCAGGGTTATGCCCTCGTCAATTGTGGCCACCGGCCAGATGTGGAAACGCCCCGCCCGTACCGCCTCCACCACGTCGGGCCGTAGCATCAGGTGTTGCACATTGCTGCGGGGGATAAGCACCCCCTGCTGCCCTGTGAGTCCACGCCCTCGGCAGACATCGAAGAAGCCCTCGATCTTTTCGTTCACCCCGCCAATGGCCTGCACCGCCCCATGCTGGTTGACCGAGCCGGTCACCGCCATGCCCTGGTTGATGGGCAGCCCCGCCAGGGCCGAGAGCAGTGCATAGAGTTCAGCGGAGGAGGCGCTGTCGCCCTCGATCCCGCCGTAGCTTTGTTCAAACACCAGCCGGGCCGCCAGGGTCAGCGGCTGCTGGCAGGCGTAGGTCTGGGTGAGGTAGCCGCTGAGGATCAACACGCCCTTGCTGTGGATCGGCCCGCCTAACTCCACTTCCCGCTCGATGTCCATCACCTCACCCCGGCCCGGCCCCACGCTAGCCGTGATGCGGCTGGGCCGACCGAAGGCAATATCGCCGCTCTGAAAGACCGACAGCCCGTTGACTTCGCCAACCGCCGCACCGTCGGTGGCGATCAGCAGGGTGCCATCGGTGATGGATTCTTGAAGGTGGGAGGCGACCAGGCTGGCCCGGTATATCTTCTCATCCAAGGCCCGCACCACATGGGCCGCCCCAGTGGTGGTGGCCCCGGCCTGGGCGGCCCAGAAGCTGGCTTCGCGGATCACATCGGCCAGGGTGCCAAAGTGCAACGAGAGCTTCTGCTGGTCTTCGGCGTGGCGGATGGCGAATTCGAGCAGCTGGGCCACCGCCGAAGCATCAACGGGCAGCAGACCTTCCTCCTGGCCAAAACGGGTGATGAACCCGGCCAGGGTTCGGGTGGAATCAGGGGTGCGGGGCATGGTGGTGTCGAAGTCAGCCTTGATGCGGAAGAGTTCGGTGAAGGAATCATCATAGGCCGACAGCAGCGCGTAGAGGGTGGGCGAACCGATCAGCACAATCTTCACGTCCAGGGGCATGGGCTGGGGGCGGACGGTTTTCGTCGTCATCAGTCCCAGCTGTTCGCCCGGCTCTTCGATCTCCACCTGTTTGCTGCGAATGGCCCGCTTCAGGGCGTCCCAACTGAGTGGGTTGCGCAGCAGGTCATCGGCGGGGAGCACCAGGTAGCCGCCATTGGCCCGTTGCAGTGCCCCGGCTTTCACAAGGGTGAAGTCGGTGGTGAGGGCACCGAACATGGCCTCCTTCTCGACCCGGCCAAACAGGTTCACATAGCTGGGGTTGCGCTCCACAATCACCGGCGCACCAGCCTGTTTGCTGTTGTCAACCAGCAGATTCACCTGGCATTTGCGGAAGGGCAGCTCCTGGATCAGGAATGACGCGGCCAGGGCACCTTCGGCGGTGGTGGCCTCAGGTTTGGGAGCCTTAAAGAGATCGCTATGCTCAATAATATCCTGCTGCATGGCGCTAAAGTAGGCGCCAACTTCTGGCAGGTCATGATAGCGCCGGTTAAGGTCGTCGAACAGGCCGCCAACCACCGACAGCATCAGCTGTTGTTCAAGGGTGCGTAGCTTCTCCTGGGCCGCCCGTTCAAGTATCCGGCCCTGTTGCATCGCCGTGGTGCGCAACTCCTCCTGCAGCTGGTCGCGGCGGAGCAGCAGTTCGTTGCGGGTGTCGGGGGGCAGGGACTCAAAGGCCTCCTCGCTCATCGGCTCACCGTTGCGGGCGGGAATAAGGATCAGGCCCATTGGGGTGAGATTGATCAGAAACTGTTCAGCGGCAGCACGGGCGCTCATCTGCTCCAGCAGGGCGTCCCGTTGCTGGCGCACCTGCTTGCCGACCGCATCCGTCTGGGCGGTGTACGCGTCACTCTCGAAGGCGTGGGGAATCTCGCGCCGCACCTGGCCGATTACCCGCCGCACATCACCCTGGAGCTGCCGCCCCCGGCCTGCTGGAAGCCGCAGCGCCTGGGGCCGGGAAGGGTCGTCGAAGTTGTTGACATAGCACCAGTCGTCGGGTGTGGGTTGCGATTGGGCACGGGCTGACAGGAAAGCCTGCACAGCGGTGGTTTTGCCAATGCCCGGCGGCCCCGCCGCATAGACATTAAAGCCGTGGTTGTGGACGCCCAACCCGAATTGCAGGGCGGCAATGGCCCGCTCCTGGCCGATAATGGCCGGTTGGGGCTGACCCGACTCCGCCACCGTGAGCGCGACGCTCGCTGGATTGATCGTAATCCGGAGCTGCTCCGGTGGTAGCTCAGCAACAGGGCTGGCTTCATGTAGTCCGCGTATCATCGGGCCACCTCCCTGGTGTGCATTGCAGATTGGCTGATTACAAATTATAGCTTACGTTGCAGCAGAACGCTGTTTATGGTCAACCCATCACCCAAACCCTCACTGCGTACCTTGTGCCGTCTACAACATCACCCATACAACACCGCAGCCATCGGCCCGGCAGCTGGCAGCACCTCCGCACGTAGCGGGAAAACTGCATGCTGATGGCGCAGCACCGCCTCCACAGCCAGGTCAACCAGATCACGATCACCGGGCAGTCCGGTTTCGTGGATCGAGACATGCCCGCTGTCAGGGTTAACATAACCCCACAGCGGCGGCGCAGGCGTGACGAACAGATATTTCACTCGCCCGACCAGGGCCGCAGGCACAATTTCACGCACCGTGGCTGCTGCCAGGGCTGGCTGAGTATGGAGCAACTGCTCATAGGTGGCAGTAGCCTTCCGTTCCGCCTGCAAGAAGCATGGCTGCACCAGGGGCCAGGCCCGCCGGTGCAACTCGGCCGGGCTGAGGAAATCGGGCGTGCCATGCAGATGGAGTGGGCGTTCGCCGGTGGCGGCAGTGTAGAGACCGAACAGCTCCTCAGTGCTGGCCAGCACCAGCGGCCCCGGTGCG
>JALONX010000482.1 GCA_025454695.1 Chloroflexaceae bacterium | reverse complement strand
TACTGCGTAATCATCATTGAGTTCTCAGTGTAGTTACGTATTATGTGTCTAAAATAGGTTCTCGCTGCTCACTCGTAACTCGTAACTCATAACTCGTAACTCGTAACTCGTAACTCGTAACTCGTAACTCGTAATTCGTAACTCGCCATGCTTCCACTGCTCACCGAACCCGAAAAACAGGCCCACGCCAGCTTCATCGCCCTGATGCAGGCCTTGAGCTACCCCGGCAGGCCGCAGCGGCTGCCCGCCGCCGGGCAGCCCGCCTTCGTCGCCATCGGCGAGGCGCTGGTTGACCTGGAGACGAGCTACCACGCGCCTGACCCTGAGCTGGCGGCGGCAATCGCTCGCACCGGCGGTAGGCAGCGCCCGGTTCACGAGGCTCACTACCAGTTCTACCCCCAGCTGCACCCCGCCGAGCTGGACTCACTGGCCCGTGCGCCGGTGGGCAGCTACCTCTACCCGGATGAATCGGCGACGCTGGTGCTGGGCTGCACCCTGGGCAGCGGGCAGCGGCTTCGGCTGAGTGGCCCTGGCATCAACGGCGCGGTTGATGTGCAGGTGGGTGGGCTGCCTGAGGCCTTCTGGAGCCTGCGGGCTGAAACCGTGCGCTACCCGCTAGGTTGGGACATCTTTCTCGTGGCTGGCGACCAGGTGCTGGGCCTGCCCCGCACCACCGTGGTAGAACAACTGTGACCAGAGACAGAACCCAGAAATGATCCGCCAAGAGCGCGAAGGAACGCGAAGGCTCAACGGTTTTCATACTTCATAGATCATACTTCATAATTTTCTCACTCATCATTTATCATTTGCAGAGCAATAACTATGGCCTACGTAGCCGCCCGTGGGGGCGAAACAGCAATTCAAGAGGCGGAACAGCTCTACCAGGCCCTCAACGGCCCCTTGAGCGCCGCAACGGTGGGCCTGATCGAGCGCCAGTTGCCCTACCTGCTAGATCGGGTGATGGGCGAAGGCTCGCTCTACGCGCCCGAACTGGCCGCCCTGGCCATCGCCCAGACCGGCGGCGACCTCTACGAGGCGGTGCTGCTGCTGCGGGCCTACCGCTCGACCCAGCCGCGCCTGGCCTACGCCCGTCCCTTCACCCAGCACGATGTCTTCACGGTGCGGCGCATCTCCGCCGCTTTCAAAGACATTCCCGATGGCCAGCTTCTCGGCCCCACCCTTGATTATAGCCATCGCCTGTTGCGGCTGGATGTGCTTGACCGAAGACCGGAGACCGAAGACCGGAGACCGGAGCATGAGAATGGCCAACTGCCAACCCTTCGCCTTCGCTCAGGGCAGGCTGCCAACCGCCAACTGCCAACTGAAGCCGCTAATCTCCAATCTCCAATCACGAAGCTCCTGCCCATCGCCGACTGGCACCGCAGCAATGGCCTGCTAGCCCCGCTGCCGGAGCAGGGCGAGATTGACGCGGCGGAGCAGCCCGACGTGACCCGCGAACCGATTTCCTTTCCTGCCACTCGTGCCCACCGCCTGCAATCGCTGGCGCGGGCCGACACGGGCGGCGTGCTGGCCCTGGGCTACGCCAGCATGCGCGGCTACGGCCTCATCCACCCCACCGTGAACGAGGTGCGGCTGGGCTATGCCGATGTGGTGTTGCGGCACCCGGTCAGCGGGGCCGCGTTTAGCGCCGGGCGGGTGCGGGTGAGCCAGGCCGAAGTTGTCACACCCGACCACGAGGGCGCGGCGAAGGCCCGGCAAGCCACCACTGGCCCCCAGTATGCCATGCCCACCCCCGCCGCGCTCAAGCTGGGCTTCACCGCCACCCTGGGCTGGAACGAGGTCAAATGCATCGCCGGTTCCATGCTTGATCTGGAGATGGACGCGCCCAACCCGCACCCGGCCCACCAGGAGGAGTTCGTACTCTACCACACCGAGCCGGTTGAATCGTCAGGCTTCTGCATCCACTACAAACTTCCACATTATGTCACCTTCGGCAGCAACCTGGATAGTTTGCGGAAGGTTTCTGAAGACCGAAGACCGGAGACCGAAGACCGGAGCCAGCAAAATCAGAGTAATGAACGATAGAATGATGTAGCGCATGTACTGCATAACTCAGTACTCTGACAACGTAGTTTTCACGTATTTCTAGAGCAACACGCTTATGAAGATTAAAAATTAAATCCGGTATAGCCCGCGTAGGCGGGCTTCGCACATGAGAGCCGCGCCCTTCAGGGCTACGGCATGCGCGTATACCCGTTTTTATATTTAATCTTCATCAGCGTGTTTTGGGCTTTCAGACGCCGAATTCATTCGGTGGTTGAAGCCGGTCAACGTGCAAAAACTTCTTTTACAAAGTACTCAGGACAAAAATTCGTGATATTGAGCCCACAAACATCCATATTGTGTCACCCTGAGCGGAGCGAATGGTCTTCACATCATCACGCCAACATGCTTCGCTCCGCCCAAGCTGACAGAAATAGGGTCTACATATCATTGAAATTCATACTTCATACCTCATAATTCATACTTTCTTATGCCATCTCTCGCCCAACTGGCCCAACCGAATCAAGACTACAGCTACGGCTTTCTGGATGCATTTGCCAAGCGGGAGCTGCGCCGCCGCATGCTCAAGGCGATTGCGCTGCCCGGCTACCAGGTGCCCTATGCCAGCCGCGAACTGCCCATCGCCCGTGGCTGGGGCACCGGCGGCTTGCAAGTCACCCTGAGCCTGGCCGGGCCGAATGACACCGTCAAGGTGATTGACCAGGGCGCTGACGACTCGGTCAACGCCGCAAACCTGCGCCGCTTCATCAGCCGCATGACTGGCGTGGCCACCACGACCGACACCAACGCGGCCAGCCTTATCCAGAGCCGCCACCGCATCCCCGAAGAGCGCTTGAACGAAGGCCAGGTGCTGGTGCTGCAAGTGCCCGACCCGGAGCCGCTGCGGGGCGTGCAGCCCGACATCTCCCGCGCCCGCCAGATGCACGCCGACGCCGACTACGCCTTGATGTGGCTCGGCCTCTACGAGCAACTGGTGCGCTACGGGCGCTTTGTGCAGGGCGCAAGCTACCCGGTCATCGTTCACCAGCGCTATCTTATGTCACCCAGCCCCATCCCGCGCTGGGACACGCCCTCGCTGCACCAGGCCGCTCATCTCACCCTGCTTTCCGCCGGACGCGAAAAACGGCTCTACGCCGTGCCGCCATACACCGACGTGTACCCGATTGAGTTTGCCGATGTCTATTTTCAGGTGGAAGACCAGAGCGGGCGCGTCTGCATGATTACCGGCGCGGGCAACAAATTTATGGATGAACTGCCCCAGACCGACGGCACCTCGCTCTACCGTATCTCCGACACCGGCTACATTGAAAAGCTGGTCAAACAGCAGCGGGGCGAAGCGGCACATGTTGGCGAAACGTATTACGACGAGGCGGGGCAGTTTTATCATGCGGGATTTTTGAAAAGCACCCAGGGAAATTCGGCGCGTAGTGCGGACTTTAGTCCGCGTGTAGGCCAAGACGCGGACTAATGAAGGTTTACTTCTTATTGCGGCCACCACAAAACGAATATACCCACTGGCCGTAGCCCTCAAGGGCGCGGCTTGGCCATGCGAAGCCCGCCTTCGCGGGCTAGAGCTGATCTCATTTTTAATCTTTATCAGCGTGTTGCCCGAAATGGCGGCCAGGATTATTTTTAAAGACTTATAAGCCCGTACTACAAGCGCGACACATCGCGTCACTACATGTGTACTGTAATGTCATTGATAACGTGTCTTCAAAAGGCAACTCCGCGCACTCCGCAGTGAAACTATCATGCAAACGCTTCCTCCACAACTCATCACCGCCCGCCCGCTGCTGGCGGCCCGCAACCTCACCCGGCGCTACGGCTCTATCGTCGCGGTGGACGATGTGAGTCTGGTGGTCTATTCGGGCGAAACCCTGGGCATTGTGGGCGAGTCAGGTTCGGGCAAATCTACCGTGCTGCGGCTGCTCAACCTGGAGGAACCTGCCGACGAAGGGCAGGTGACGCTGAATGTGCCTGGCTATGGCGACACTAACCTTTTCAGCCTGGAGCGCTTCCAGCGCCGCCAGGTGCAAATCCGACACATCGGCATCGTCTACCAGAACCCCCACCAGGGGCTACGCATGCGCGTCACCAGCAGCGGCAACGTGGCCGAGCGGCTCATTCTGGCGGGCGAACGGCGCTACGCCACCCTGCGCGAAGCCGCCCGCGACTCGCTGGCCGTCTCGGAATTTCCGCTGGAACGCATGGACGACCTGCCTGCGAAACTCTCCGGCGGCATGCAGCAGCGGGTGCAGCTGGCCAAGGCTATCGCCCTCAAACCTGCGCTGTTGCTGCTGGATGAGCCAACCACCGGCCTCGATGTCTCGGTGCAGGCCCTGGTGCTAGACACGCTGATGCGGCTCCAGCGCGAGCGCCAGATTGCCACCATCGTTGTTTCCCACGACCTGGGCGTTATCCGCACCCTGGCCGACCGGGTGATGGTGATGCGGCGCGGGCGCGTGGTTGAACAGGGACTCACCGATCAGGTGCTGGACGACCCGCAACACCCGTATACGCAGCAGCTGGTACATGCGAAGTTGTAAACCGAAGCAAGGGAAATAAAGGAAATGGGGGAAATGTTCCTGGGCAAACGTAATTTCCATTATTTCCTTCATTTCCCTGTATCTTAAAATGACACTACTCGAAGTCCATTCCTTAGCAAAAACCTTTCACATTCACCACCTGCAGCGGGAGGTGCCCGCCTTTGCCAATGTGAGCTTTACGCTGCGGGCGGGCGAGTTTCTGCTGGTGCGCGGCCCCAACGGCATCGGCAAAAGCACGCTGCTGCGCTGCCTCTACCGCACCTACCTGCCCAGCGGCGGCAGCGCCATGTACGAGTCGCGCCAGGGAGTGATTGACCTGGCCCGCGCCGCTGATGTGGACATTGCCCAGCTGCGCCGCACGGAAATCGGCAATGTGAGCCAGTTTCTGCGCCCGCGCCCCAGGGTAAGCGCCCTGGACATGGTGGCCGAGCCGCTGCTGGCGGGCAACACGGCCATTGACGAGTCCCGCCGCATGGCAGGCGACTGGCTGGCCGACTTCGGACTCAAAAGTGACATCTGGCAAGCTTACCCGACGACTTTTTCCGGCGGCGAACAACAGAAAGTCAACCTGGCGCGGGCGCTGATTGCCCCCCGCCGCCTGCTGCTGCTGGATGAGCCGACCGCCTCGCTCGACGCCGGAGCGCGGGCCGCCCTGGTGAGCCGTCTGGCACAACTCAAAAACCAGGGCGTGGCGATGATCGGCGTCTTTCACCACCCGGAGGACGTGGCGAAGCTGGTTGATGGGGAGTTGCAGCTGCGCGTTCATTAAACGCAGAAAAATCTCTCGCAAAGGCGCAAAGCTCACAAAGGCTCGGAGAAGTATATACATCAGCCAGTCCTTTG
>JALONX010000481.1 GCA_025454695.1 Chloroflexaceae bacterium | reverse complement strand
CCAGGGGCGCTGCCCCTTGGAACCTCAAATGGAGTCTTATACCGTGCGGGTGGTTTGTGGCACATGCCTCCGGGCTTCCTAAACTGTAGAGTGTCTGATTACAGATCGCAGATTAGACAACAGCGCAAAGCACATGGGTACAGGCGAGGCATGCGCCACTGTCCGTGTCTGTGCCACAAAATTTACATGCGGGGGTTTGGGGCGTCAGGCCTCAACGGGGTTGTCAGGGGCTGGCCCCTGACCGCCCGCCGCGTAGGCGACAGCAACAGCCAGGTGTTGGTTAACACAGCCCAAGCGGGGCGCAGCGACTCACCTGACCGCCCACCTCGTAGGCGACAGCAACAAAAATTAGGGGCTAGCCGCTTTGGGTGGGGCGTAGCGCCCGTATATACACCCATTATTTATTGCAAATTTGCGGTTGCCAGTTGGCTCACTCGTCAATCATCAATGGAGAAGTCACTATGCCCACTCCTGAACCAATGCATGATATTGCCCACCTGGGCCATGTAGAATTGTTGACCCCGAAGCCAGAAGCGAGCTTGCATTTTTTTACCAATGTGCTTGGCATGTGCGAAACCGCCCGCCAGGGCCAGTCGGTCTACCTGCGGGGCTGGGGCGACTACGACTGCCACACCCTGAAGCTCACCGAGGCAAAGCAGGCCGGGCTAGGCCATGTCGGCTGGCGGGCCACCTCGCCCCAGGCCCTGGATCGGCGGGCGGCGGCCCTCGAAGCGGCGGGCGCTGGCCGGGGCTGGATCGAGGGCGACCTGGGCCACGGCTCGGCCTTCCAGTTCACCGACCCGGACGGCCACCTGATGGAGGTCTACTATGAGTCCGAAAAGTATGCCGCGCCGGATGGCCAGCGTTCCTACCTGATCAACCAGCCCCAGCGTTTCCCCTGCCGGGGGGCCAACGTCTGCCGGATTGACCATGTGAACCTGATGTGTTCTGATGTAACGCAGCACCGCGAGTTTATCCAACACAACCTGGGCTTTAAGCTGCGCGAAAACCTGGTGCCCAACGCCCAGGTGGGCGAAGTAGGGGCCTGGCTCAGCGTCACGCCGCTGGTACACGATATTGCCTACGTGCGCGATTTTAGCGGCAGCAGGGGCCGCCTGCACCATGTGGCCTACTGGCTGGAAAGCCGCGACGAGGTGCTGCGCTGCGCCGATATTCTCAGCGAGCACGGCATTTTCATCGAGGCTGGCCCGGCCAAACACAACATCACCCAGGCCTTCTATCTCTACTGCTATGAGCCGGGCGGCAACCGGGTGGAAATTTACTCCGGCGGCTACCTCATTTTTGCCCCCGACTGGCAGCCCATCACATGGGACGAAGCCAGCCGTGGGCGCGGCGTAGCCTGGGGCGGCACCCTGCCGGAAAGCTTCCGTACCTATGGCACCCCGCTGGTTGAAACTCCCGCCAAAGTGGCGGATAATGTGCCCGTGTTCAACCCGGCGTAGCTGCTGAACGATGAGCATTGATGCGTGAAACGTTATGCGTAATCCGTAATCCGTAATGCGTAATCCGTAACAACAGGGAAATACGGGAAATAAAGGAAATGGCGACCGGATGCTCAGGATTATTTCCCGCATTTCCTTCATTTCCCTTGCCGTTCCGTACTCGTCACTCGTCACTCGTCACTCGTTCTGGCTCCGGTCTCCGGTCTTCCGTCTCCGGTCAATACTTATGAACAAAGATTTCTCCCTCGATTCCAAATATACCGCCACCGAGGGCACCATTTTGCTCTCCGGGGCGCAGGCCCTGGTGCGGCTGCTGCTCGACCAGCGGCGAGCCGACCAGGCGCGGAACCTCAACACGGCGGGCCTGGTGTCGGGCTACCGTGGCTCACCGCTGGCCGGGTTTGATACCCTGCTGCAACGGAGCCGCTCCCTGCTTGAGGCCCATCAGGTCACTTTCATCCCTGGTGTGAACGAAGACCTGGGCGCAACCGCCGTGATGGGCAGCCAGATCGCCAATCTTTTCCCTAATCCGAAGTATGAGGGTGTGTTTGGCATGTGGTACGGCAAAGCGCCCGGCGTGGATCGCAGCGGCGACGTGTTTAAGCATGCCAATTTCGCCGGGGTGGGGCGCTACGGCGGCGTGCTGGCAGTGGCAGGCGACGACGCCGGGGCCAAGTCGTCCACCATTCCCTCACACTCGGAAGTGGCCCTCTACGATGCGCTGATGCCGGTGCTGGTGCCGGGCAATGTTCAGGAAGTGCTGGATTTTGGGCGCATCGGCTTTGAGCTGTCGCGCTTCTGCGGTCTCTGGGTCGGCTTCAAAATTGCCACCAATGTGGCCGACGAGTTTGCCACCGCCGTAGTTGGCTCCGAGCGACTCACCATCGTCACGCCTGATTTTCGGGTGAATGGGCGACCCTGGCAAGCCACCCAGCAGCCCAATCTGGTGCCACCCTACACCGCGCCCATCGAGCAGGAGATTTTTGAGGGCCGCATGGCCGCCGCCAGTGCCTTTGGAGCGGCCAACAGTGTAAACCATATTCGTGTCCCTGCGCCCGGTGCCTGGCTTGGCCTGGTAGCCAGTGGCAAGACCTACTACGAACTGCGGCAAGCCCTGTTCGACGTGGGCCTGGACGATGCCGCCCTCAACCGCTACGGCGTGCGCCTGCTTCAGGTTGGCATGCTCTTTCCGCTGGATGAACAGCTGGTGCGCTCGTTTGCCCAGGGGCTGGAAGAGATCATCGTGGTGGAGGAGAAGCGGGCCTTTCTGGAACTCTTCGTCCGTGATGCCCTCTACCACCTGGCCGAGCGCCCCGCCGTGCTGGGCAAGCGCGACGAGGCAGGCAAAGGTCTCATTCCCGCCGATGGCGAGCTGGACGCCGACCGACTCGCGCCGCTGCTGCATGCCCGCCTTTCTCGTCGCATTCCCGCCGAAGCCCTTTCCAATCGGCTCGGCGTGCTGCGGGGCCAGCAAAGCATCCCCGTGCTGACGCTGATGACGGGCGAAACCAAACGCACCGCCTACTACTGCTCGGGCTGCCCCCACAACCGCTCCACCGTGCTGCCGGAAGGCTCACTGGCTGGCGGCGGCATTGGCTGCCACGGCATGGCCCTGCATATTGACAAGAGCCGCCCTACCCACATCGGCGTGACCCACATGGGTGGCGAGGGGGCACAGTGGGTTGGCGCGGCCCCCTTCAGCAACACGCCCCACCTCTTTCAGAACCTGGGCGATGGCACGCTGGCCCACTCCGGCTCGCTGGCGATCCGCCAGGCGGTGGCGGCGGGCACCAATATCACCTACAAAATTCTTTACAACAAGGCCGTGGGGATGACCGGCGGCCAGGAGGTTGATGGCACCCTGCCGGTGCCCGAACTGACCCGCTCGCTTGAGTCGGAAGGGGTGCGGCGCATCATCGTAACCACGGAAGACCCGGAGCAGTACGGCTCCCAGGCCCACTGGGCCAGAGGCGTGGAAGTGTGGCACCGCGACCGGCTGGACGAGGCCCAGGTTGCCCTGCGCGACACCCCCGGCGTTACCGTGCTGATCCACGACCAGGCCTGTGCGGCGGAACTGCGCCGCTTGCGCAAGCGCGGCAAAGCCTACGACCCGCCCAAACGCATCTTTATCAACGAGGCGGTGTGCGAAGGCTGCGGCGACTGTGGTGTGAAATCCAACTGCCTCAGCGTGCAGCCGGTAGACACCGAATTTGGCCGCAAAACCCAGATTCACCAGTCGTCGTGCAACAAGGACTACTCCTGCCTGCTGGGCGACTGCCCGGCCTTTATCACCCTGGAGCCAGTGAACGACGGCAAAAGCAAAGCCAAAAAGCCGCTGCTTCAGGTTGATGAGGTTTTCCCTGAGCCGACGCTGCTGGTGGGCGACATGTGCAACATCTACATGATGGGCATTGGCGGCACCGGCGTAGTGACGGTGAACCAGGTGCTGGGCACAGCAGCGCTGCTGGAAGGCAAAGCGGTGGATGGGCTGGATCAGACCGGCCTCAGCCAGAAGGGCGGGCCGGTGGTGTCCCACCTCAAGATCAGCGGCGCACCAACCGGCGGCTCCAACAAGATTGGCCTGGGCGAGGCCGACTGTTTTCTGGCCTTCGACATTCTCACCGCCACGCAAACGCCCCATCTCAACCGGGCCAGAACCGAACGCACGGTTGCGGTGGTTTCCACCAGCGCCGTCGCCACCGGCCAGATGGTTGCCTCCACTGAGATGCACTTCCCGGCCAACGAGCGGCTGCTCGACAGCATTCGCCAGCGGGTGAGTCCAGAACGGAGCCACTTCTTCGATGCAGTGGCCCTGGCCGAGGGCTGCTTTGGCGACCACATGGCGGCCAACATGATTGTGCTGGGGGCGGCCTACCAGGCCGGGGCCATCCCGGTGAGTGCGGCGGCCATCGAGCAGGCGCTGCAACTCAACGGCACAGCGGTGGCGATGAACACCAACGCCTTTCGGCTGGGGCGGCGGCTGGTGGCCAACCCGGCCTGGCTGGCCCAGTGGCAGCCCACACGCCCGGAAGCCCTTGCGGTGGAGCGGCCCATCAGCCCGGCGGCCCGCAGGCTGATCGACTCACTGGGGGCCAGCGGCGAACTGCTGCGGCTGCTGGAAATTCGCGTGCCAGAGCTGATCGCCTACCAGAACGCAGCCTACGCCCGCAGCTACGTGGAGTTCGTGGGCCGGGTGCAGGCGGCGGAGCGGCGGGCCGTGCCAGGGCAGAGCCGCCTGAGCGAGGCGGTGGCCCGCTACCTGTTTAAGCTGATGGCCTACAAGGACGAGTATGAAGTGGCCCGCCTGAGCCTGACAACGGGGCTGGATGAGGCCCTGGCCCGCACCTTTGGCCCGGTGCAGAAGCAGCGTTACATGCTGCACCCGCCCATACTGCGGGCGCTGGGGGTGAAAAAGAAGCTCGCCTTTGGCCCCTGGTTCAACCACGCCTACCGCCTGCTGATGCGCCTGAAAGGGCTGCGCGGCACGCCCTTCGACATCTTCGGCTACGACCGGGTGCGCCGGGTGGAGCGTGCCCTGATCGGTGAGTATCGCGGCCTGATCGAAGCGGCCCTGGCGACCCTAACGCCGGAAAACTACGATCGGGCGGTGAAGCTGGCCGAACTGCCCGACATCATTCGCGGCTACGAACATGTGAAACTGGCCAACGTCGAACGTTTCCGCAAAGCCGTGGCCGACCTGGGATTCGGCAAGGATGCCACACCCCAGGGCCAGCCCGCCGTGGCGCGGTCGGGGTGAGGTGGGTTGCTGGGGGGGACGATGTGATACCAAAGCCGCAATGAAATGCTCATTGTCAGACCTGTCATGTGCCGCGCTTAGGGCCTAAGAATGCGGAAAACCGCTGCTGCGACACATGATTGTGAGGACATGGGCCATGGCTGAGACCACATGGTGCACCTCTGATAGAGCCATCACCACTGCTACGGCTGCCTGCTG
>JALONX010000480.1 GCA_025454695.1 Chloroflexaceae bacterium | reverse complement strand
GCTGCGCCGCGCCCTTCCGGAGGCACCACCAGCAGGCCGATGGTTGCGGCGAGGAGGAAAAGAAGCACAGGAGCAGAACCGAGAATCCAGAACCGAGAACCGAACATCATTGAAATGAAGCTGTGCTTAAAGTTAGCAGACAGGGGGTTCTTGGTTCTTGGTTCTTGGTTCTTACGAAGAATCCAGCGGGTGATGGTGGCGGCCAGCACCAGCAGTAGCACCAGTTCATGCATGGGGAAGCGCATGCCTTCGCCGCCAATGCCAAAGGCGGCATCCCAGATGCCCTTGGGCATAAAGTAGAGCGGCCAGGTGAGCGGCACAAACAGCAAGCCCACATCGGGCCGCAGCAGCGCCAGCCCGCCGAACAGCAGCAGGCCCAGCACCGTCAGCGGCACGGTGGGCGTGGCCCGGTAGAACAGCAGCAAACTCAGCCCCATCGCCAGGCCCACCACCAGCCCCCCATTGCGGGTGATCAGGTTCTCGCCGCTGAAGACGCTATCGGCGACGGTGAAGGCTGAGCGCAGGGTTGCCACCATGCTCACCGCCAGGGCCGCCAGCAGCAGCGCGGGCAGCAGCGCCCAGAGCCAGCCCCACGGCCTGGCCCGTTCCACCAGAAAATAGGCCGGGGCGGCAGCACCAGGGGCCACAACCTCCAGGGTGTGCAGGCCATCCGCCAGTGAGTCCGTGCTGAGGGCCTGCATGCCGTTGATCCCGTCCCGAGTTAGCGAGATGGGTTGGCCGTCAAGGGTGGGCCGAATACCGCTATCCAACCCGCCCACCACCGTCAGTTGTGTGCCAGTGAAACGCACCCGCCAGCCGTCGGGAATTGCCTCCACCGCCGGGTGCTGCCAGTTGTGTGTACCCACCCCGGCCACTGCCGGTTGCTGGCTCCACTCCCGCAGCCGCTCGTAGGCGGGCAGCAGCTGCCAGTCGCGCCCCACCAGCGCAAAATACTGGGTCGGGTCGTCGGGGGCCGGTTCGCGGTAGCCGCCGTAACGCAGCATCCAAACGTTCATCACGCCCACCCAGGGCCATTCGCGCCTGGCCCGTTCCACCATGCCCACAATGTACTCGCCCTTCTGGGCCTCACTCACCGGCTCGCCCCAAGTGAAGCGGCGCTCCGGCGGGATGCTGTCGGGGGCGGCGTTCCAGCCAAACTCGCCCACCCACACCGGCGTGTCGCCGTCGCCGTTGCGCTCCATCACCTCGCGCAGCAGCACCATGCGGCTCACATCAATCCGCGTGTCCAGCGGGCGGTTCCAGGCCCAGTTGCCCCGGCCCCGCAAAAACACATAACGATTCTCGTCTGGCGGCTGGCCCAGGCCATAGGCTTGCGCTGCCATCACATCAAAATAGGCTGCGCCGCCCGCCTGGTAAACCTGGTCGAGATACTCCAGCTCGCTCATCGGGGCGCGGTAGTCCAGCCCGTCGGTGGCGGCCAGGCTAGGGAACAGCACCACCGCATCGGGGTTGGCCTCTTTGGCGGCGGTGTAGCCCACCCGCAACAGGCCCACAAAATCCTGCGGCCCAGGCGTCTGCCAGTTCCACTCGTTTTTCAGGTTCGGCTCGTTCCAAATCTGGAAGTAGCGCACCTGGCCCCGGTAGCGACTCACAATGGTGCGCACGAAGTTGCCGTAGTCGGCAAAATCATCGGGCGGGCCGGTGGAGTTGCCGTCAATGGCCAGGCCATCGCGCCAGGCCTGCGTGTTGGCCAGTTCGGGGCGCGCCCAGAGCGGTGCCCGTTCCAGCCGCATGATTAACTGAATGTTGAAGCGATTGGCCGTTTCCACAATCAGGTCGTACTTTTCCCAGGCGCTGATGGTGTCGGGCGTGCCGTCGCCGTTGAGGTCGTTGCGGCGGTCGCTCCAATCGCCCCGCCCGTGAATCTCAATATCGTCCCAGGGGATTTGCATGCGGGCATAGCGGGCGCCCATCTCGCTGGCCAGCTGCAAGGTGCGGGTGATGACGTTGCGATCCGGCTCAACATGCAGATTAAACAGATTGACACCCAGTTGCGGCCCGTCACCATGTGGGATGGGCGCGGTGGGCGGGGTGGCAACAACACCCCGGTTGGCTTCGTTATCGAACCAGACAAGCGCAACCAGGGCGATGAGAAGGGCGAGGCTGACTGCCAGCAGCAGCAACAGGCGGGGCACCGGGCGTCGTGGCAACATGTGGTTCATTAGAGGATTGACGATTACTCGATTGACGATTGACCGGAGACCGGAGACCGAAGACGGGAGACCGGAGCCAGGCAATTGAGGATTGACGATTGCGAGAACCTTCTGAGTCAGGGAAATGAAGGACATTTCGCCACGAGGCAAAGAACCAATGTCCCTCATTTCCTCTATTTCCTTTTCTGTCCTCTGCGTCTCTGCGTCTCTGCGCCTCTGCGTTAAACAGCTACTGCGACAGGCGCACCAGTTCCGGGATGAGGAAGCCGGGCAGGGTGATGCCGCTGATGCGGAGGCGCTTCATGGCGAAGTTCGGGTCGCTGAGGAAGGCGGCGCACTCGTCACCGTGCAACCAGGCCCGTAGCCGGTTAAAGTTGGCCTCGCCCAGGGTTTGCCGCCATTCGAGCAACATAGTTCTGGCCAGTTCGGCCCGCTCGTCGGCCAGCTCCCGTTCCAGCGCCCACGGTGCCACCGCAGCAATCTGGTTTCTGCCATCCACCAGCACCAGCACGCGGATAAAGCCCTCGTTGGGGCGGGGGCCGCTGGCATCGAAGCCGACCACCCGGCCCCCGTTGCCGCCCGCCAGGCGCTGCTCGGTGGCGTCGTTGATCGCCACACGCTCGTTGATATCAAAAGGCTGGCTGTCATACCAGGCCGTCTGCTCACTGACTCGTTCCATAGCTCTGCTCCACTCAGCGAATTGGATGGGCGTATGATACCACGGGCGGGGTGAAACGGGAAACGGCGGTGTGCAGCGTGAAACGTGAAACGTATTGCGTAATTCGTTCAATAGAAAACACGGCAGCACAACGTTCACGATCTATGCGGAAGGCATTGCTCGCAACGAACCAGCGCCGGTGTACAATGCCACGAGATTATTGATGTACCAGCGCACACAGCAGTGTGATGCGGCTGTGGCCAGGTTCGTTCAATCACTGGTTTTGGATATATTGATGCAACGTTGGCGACGGGCGACCGACTATTCTCTACGACTCCATATCTCCGAGCAGCTTTTTATACGGCTCCAGCGGAACAGCTGGCCGGCCAGGCTCGCCTACCGGCTGGGCTTACAGCGCCACCTCAGCGTGACGCAGCACACGGTGACGCTGCCCACGCCCCACTGGCAGCGCCCGCCCCTGCGGTTGCTCTTTGCCTCAGATTTTCACGCAGGCCCAACCACGCACCCGCAGTTCCTGGCCCATGTTTGCCAGCAGATGCAGCTACTCAAGCCTGACCTGGTTTTGTTTGGCGGCGATTTTGTCTCCGGCCCGCCTGACCATATTCAGCCCCTGGCCACGCTGCTTGGCCACATTCCAGCGCCGCTAGGTCGGTTTGCAGTGCTAGGCAATCACGATCTCTGGGCCAACGATTATCCCATTCGTGATCAGCTACAGCGGCAGCAGATACAGGTGCTGGTGAACGCCAACATACGCCTCCCGCCGCCATATGACGATGTGTGGGTGTGTGGACTGGACGACCCGGATGCAGGCACGCCCGACCTGGCAGCGACATTCGCTGATGCTGAAGGTATCCGCCTGCTGCTCATGCACTCGCCCCAGGGTCTCCCCCATCTTGATGGTCACTCAGTCGAACTGGTGTTGTGCGGTCATACCCACGGTGGCCAGATCGCACTGCCCAACGGTCGTCCAATCTTGCTGCCGAAGGGCAAGCTGAATCGGCGCTACCCGGTGGGGCGTTTCACCCTCTCCACGCCCCACCAGACCTTAATTGTGAGTCGGGGGGTTGGCTTTGGCGGCTTACCGTTGCGGCTTTTCGCGCCATCTGAGATAATAATCTGTACTCTGGCGTGGACTCATTGCGATGATTGACAAGAGGAGGCTGCCCATGTCCGCTACTGCATCCCCCGAAGAGCGGTTCGCTGCTATTGTTGCCGCCCTTGGCGACAACCCCGCGGTGACGCCACCAACCGATATTGCGCCCGGCAAGAAGTTTGGCACCTCAGCCGAGCTACGGGTTAACAACAAAATTTTTGCCATGCTGATGAAGGAGCGCCTGGTGGTGAAGCTGCCCCGCCAGCGGGTGGATGCGCTGGTGGCTGACGATGGAGCCGTGCGCCTGAATTCTGGCAATGGGCGGCAGCTGAAGGAGTGGGCCTGCGTAGCCCCGAATGCCCAGGCCGACTGGCTGACGCTGGCCCGCGAGGCGCTGGATTTTGTGGCCACCAAAGGCTAGCCATGCAAACGTACATCATCCTGCTGCGGGCCGTGACGCCGACGGGCAAAAACAAGGTGCCAATGGTTCCACTGCGGGCGGCGCTGGAACAAGCCGGGTTGCAGCAGGTGCGCACCTACATCCAGAGTGGTAACGTCATCGCCACCACCGACGCAAGCCAGGCCGAGCTAGAACAACTCGTGCATCATGTGATTGCCCGTGAATTTGGCGGCGATATTGCCGTGCTGGCCCGCAGCACCGATCAGTTCCGAACTATTCTGGCGCACAATCCATTTCCCAGCGCCGATCCGGCGAAGCTCTACTTCACGCTGCTGGCCAGCACCCCGGCAGAAGCCCTGGTCAACCCCTTTCTCGCCACCGATTACAGCCCCGACCAGGTGCGACTCATTGGCGATGTGGTGTATGTCTGCTGTGCTACCCAATACAGCGATATAAGGCCCAACAACGGCTTTATCGAGCGCAAACTCAAGGTTGTGGCTACAACGCGAGTCTACAATACGATGGCCAGACTGATGGAACTCAGCGCAGCATCGTGACCCCTTTTGCATAAACCAACTTTGCGGCACGTTGCGTGCTGTGCTGTCTCGAAGAGAGGGTATCGGCACACGCACGCAGGAGGTGGCATGGCTCAGGGGGTAATGTATGAAGACAGCGCTGCAACCAGGCGGTTGTTGCATGTGGCGCTGGTGCTGGGGGTGGGCCTGGCCGCCAGCCTGGACGAGATTATTCTGCACCAGATACTGCAGTGGCACCACTTCTACCACTATGCGCCGCGAAACTGGCAGCTCATCAGCGATGGGCTGTTTCACATCTTTTCCGCCGGGCTGCTGCTAGCGGGGGCGATCTGGCTCTGGCGCAGCCGGGGTCTCATCCAGCGGGCCGATGGCCGTGCCCTGACTGCGGGCCTGGCGCTGGTGGTGCTGGCCCTGGGCTGGTGGCGCTGGCAGGCCGTGCGGGCCAGCGGCGCAGGGGAGGTTCGCAATGGCTGAACAGACTCACCGGCTTTCGCCCACCTATTGCCGGGTGCTGGCGGTGGTACTGGTACTGATTGCACTGCTGGCGATTGGCGATAACCTGGTGTTGCTGGCTAGCGGCCAGGGCTTTGTGAACAGTGTCACCCCAACCTGGAGTGTGGAACGGGTGCCGGAGTATATTACGCTGTTTGTGTGCAGTGTGTAATGGGGCTGTTGACGATTGACGATTACCGAGCAGAAACGCAGAGCCTCAGAGACTCAGAGACGCAAAGAGAGTACGGATTACGCACTACGTTGCACGTTTCACGTTTCACACCTCACGTTTCACGCCCCACGCTGCCGCCGCAACAGCAGCCAGCCCAGCAGCCCCGCGCCGCTCGCCCACAGCCCGGCGTGGATCAGCGGCGCGGGCATCATGGCGACGAGGTTGGCGGGCGCGTCGAGACTCACGTCGTAGGCTTCTGGCACGGGAGCCTGCACAAGGCGGGCCAGGTTGGCCAGGGTCGGGCGCATGGTGCCCGCTTCGGCCCGGGCTGCCGCATGGCGCAGCTGGGTGAAAGGCGGCAGGGGCGGCAGGGCATAGGGCAGCACCACGCCGTTGGTCGCCCGCGTTGCTCCCGCCTCGGGCCGCAGTTCGAACTGCCAGATCTGGGCCACACCAGGGAACTGGGCTATGCCGATGCGCCAGGCAAAGCGAAACGGCGGATCCCAGGCCACCACCCGCGACACAACTTTGTAGCGCATCCCCTGAATGTTCTGGTTGGAGGCGAACAAGGCCCCCGGCCCCATGCCCTCTGGCGTGAGCACCTTGACCCGCTGCACATGGCCGCTGCCAGCTAACTCCGGGTGGCGGGTAGCGTCGCTCACCACCTCCCACAGCGCATCAACCGGCGCGGCAATGATTCCACTGACCGATGTTCCAATGTAACGCATAGTATTCCTTCATATTTTAGATTTTGGATTTTAGATTGCAGATTGACCGAAGACCAGAGACCAGAGACCGGGGCCAGAACCGGAAAAGGACGAAGTATGAAGTATGATGTATGAATCACGAGCTTCTGAGATACGCAGTGCGTAGTACGCAGGCCAAGTTACGCATCACGCATCACGCATCACGCATCACGCATCACGCATCACGCATCACGCATCACGCATCACGCATCGCGTTTTACGCATCACGCATTACAAAAACCTCTGTGTTCTCTGTGTCCTCTGTGGCAAATCCTGTGTCTTCTGTTGCTTACCTACTCCCGCCGCAAGCGCCGCACCAGGCGGGCGTAGAACTGGCTCGGCGGCTGGATGCGGGCGAAGATGCAGACCTGACTGCTCCGGCGCACTTCCACCTCGTCGCCCGCCTGAAGCGGGATGTTCTCGCGGCCATCAATGGCCAGGCTGGCATGGTGGCGGCTTTTGAGGTGCAGGGTGATCACCGTGTCTTCGTGCAGCACCATAGACGGCACGCTGGTAAGGTGGGCTGCTACAGAAACCAGCAGCAGCGCCTTGGAGCGCGGGTCAACAATCGGCCCGCCCGCCGCCAGGGCGTAGGCGGTGGAGCCTGTGGCCGTGGCCACCAGCACCCCGTCGGCGTGGTAGGTGGTGAGGGGCGCGCCGTCCACCTGCACATCCACATTCAGCACGCGGCTCACATCGGAGCGCGACAAGACCACCTCGTTCAGAGCGGTGTATTCGGCCAGCACCCGGCCATCGCGCCGCAACACGGTGTGCAGCAGCGCCCGCGCATCGCGCCAGCCACCGCCCGCCAGCAGCGCTTGCAGGCCGCTGGGCAGCTCTTCTGGGCCAATCTCGGCCATAAAACTGAGCCGCCCCAGGGCCACCGCCAGGATGGGAATGCGATGGGGAATGGCCAGCCGCGCCGCCCGCAGAATGGTGCCATCGCCGCCAAGGGCAATCATCAACTCCTCACCCTCAATCATGCGCGGGTCTTCGCGCCCCTCCTGCGAATGGCCCCGCCAGACCTCAAAGCCCTGGCTCTGCAACCAACTGGCCACCTCGCCCGACAGGCGCACCGAATTTTCAGAAAGTGGATTGTACAGCACCCCAATGCGCCGCATAAAAACCTCCTCGCCAGCTGCACTGCCCCATCAGCATATCATACCATCAGCCCGCTGTGAAGAACGCAATCACCATACGTTCGTGACAGTACACATCCGCAGTTTGTACCTATTATTTGTATATCTGAGTGATCTTTGAAAAAAACTCTCTCCCAACACCTGTTATAATAACGGGCGTTTTTGGTTAAAGAAGGAGCTATAGTATGGGTGAATTTTCTCTCCCTTTCTTGAAACGATTGCTTTCCACACCTGGTCCGTCCGGCGATGAAGCCACCGTCGCCCGCATCTGGCGCGAAGAAGCCCGCACCTTCGCCGACAGCGTGCGGGCGGATGTGCGTGGCAACAGCTATGCCCTACTAAAGGGCAACGATGTGCGGGTGCTGCTGGCGGGCCATATTGATGAAATCGGCCTGATGGTGAGCCACATTGACAGCGACG
>JALONX010000479.1 GCA_025454695.1 Chloroflexaceae bacterium | reverse complement strand
CGATGCTGCGCGGGCTGTTTGCTCTTCTCCAAGGCAAGTTCCTCACGCATGTGTCTGGTATACATCAGGATCGAGTTGAGGGTAATTCCGGTTCAAAAAGCCCCTATCCGTTGTCAAAGGTAAGCCAGGGGCGGTGCATCCCGCGGTCAAAAACGCTCTAACGCTGGTATGGTGAGAATTTGTGCCCAGATATAGCATAACGTACAACTATTACCAAATGAGCGTGGTTATACTGCCAAAATGACAACCCGACGCACATCAACGTTTGCCGCATTTCCTTTGCACTTCCGCTAATCTCTAATCTCCATTCTCTCAACCCAACCATGTGACTTTCCCCAAACCCCTGCCGTCTTGACCCTTAAGGCCAGGACGGGCTGCCGTGACGCAGAAATCCTCAGCACCCTCATTCCCCCGCAGCGTACCCTCGGTGCTGTTCCCCCCCATCCCCACCAGCGTCGGTAGCCCGTCGGCCCGGTTTGACGAAATGCCCAGAAGCGGGCATACTGGCGCCAGCAGCCCTTTCTGACGTAGTAACATTGTGGGCGGAATATGCCCAGGCTGCCAGAGAACAGTGGAGTGTTTGCAAGAAACCTGTACAAGGAGGAAATCAATGGAACAGCTCGTTCAGTTGGTGCAGCAGAAGACGGGGATGAGCGCGGAACAGGCCCAGACGGCGGTGACGACGGTGATTGGTTTCCTGAAAGAAAAGCTGCCCGCCCCGGTTGCTGGCCAGATTGACGGCGTGATGGGCATGGCCGGTGGCGCTGCTGGCGCAAGTGACATGATGAACCAGGCCAAAGGCATGCTCGGTGGCCTGATGGGTGGCGACAAGAAGTAAACCATCCATTTACTGGCGAATAGTTGGGCGCGGCATTGCCGCGCCTTTTGAGTCTGGTTTGGTGCGCAGTGGTATACTTATATTGTGCTGGCTGTTGCGCAACAGAGGAAACCAACTGTGAAACTGCGGACTACGTTTCGTCCCCGCGAGCTATGCTACCCTTCAAATCTGTTGACGCTAGCCCGGTTGCTGCTGCTACCGATCACGCTGTTCTACCTGCGCAAGCCCGAGCGTCGGCGCGAAGCCCTGGCCTGCCTGGCGCTCACCATGTTCACCGACGCGGTTGACGGCCCGCTGGCCCGTTGGCGTGGCGAGGTTTCGCACCTGGGCGAGTTGCTCGATCCCATCGCCGATAAACTAGTGATTAACGCAACGGCGGTGGTGCTGTCGCAAACGCGGGGCTTTCCATGGTGGGTCACCGGGCTACTGATTTTTCGTGACACGGGGATTGTACTGGCGGGACTAACGCTGATCAGGCGACGTGCCCACATCACCACCGCCCAGGCAACGGGCAAGGCCACCACCGTGGCGCTGACGGCGGCCATGCTGCTCTACACCGCCGATGGCCCCCGCAGCGGCAAACCGGCCCTGCTGCTGGCGGCAGTGCCCTTCGCGCTCTCATTTGTGCAATATGGGGTACGCTTTATTCGGCTGATGCGCGGCGGAGCGGAGCGCAGCACGATAAGCGATGAGCGATGAGCGATGAGAAGATTACGTGAAACGTGAAACGTGAGGCGTACCGCCAGCTGCCAGCTGCCAGCTGCCAACTGCCAACTGCCAGTTGCTAACTGCCAACTACTCCTCTTCCTCCATCGCCGCAGCGCCCTGCTTAATTTCGGTGGGTGTTTCGATCCAACCCCGGCGCAGTGCAAACAGCACCGCCTGGGTGCGGTCGTTCAGCGAGAGTTTGCGCAAAATTGAAGAGATGTGGTTTTTCACCGTCTGGGTGCTGATGCCCAGCGTGTCGGCAATGTCTTTGTTGCTGCCCCCGGAAGCGATGCGCTCCAGCACTTCGATCTCGCGGTCGCTCAACGGGCTAAACACGGGGAAATCGGCCTCGGCAGACGAGACCGTCTGGGGCAGGTTGCGAAACTGGGTCAGCACCCGGCTGGCAACGCGGGGTTCCTCAACCACGTCGTTGATCACATATTCGCCACGGGCCACCCGCCGCAGCATGGCCGCCAGGTCTTTGGGCTTGATATCTTTGGAGCGGTAGGCCGCCGCGCCCGAACGGAGGGCGTTAAAGGCCTGTTCATCGTTTTCGTGCCTGCTCAGCATCACCACGCCCATGCTGGGGTAGCGGCGGCGAATCTGGCGCGTCAGCTCAATGCCATTCATGCCGGGCAGGTTCAAATCCACCAGCATCACATTCGGCTCCTGGCTGGGGCCAATCTGCTCCATCCATTCCAGGGCTGCCTCGGCACTGGCCACGTCGTTGAGGACGGTAATATCATCTTCTGAGGCCAGCGACCAGCGCACGCCCTGGCGAAAGAGCGGGTGGTCATCAACAATCAGCAGCCTTACGGCAGTGTGGAATGGCATGGCAAGGGTTCCTTTCCCTGGGATGTAAGCCAGTTTCGGTAGGCAACAACTGGATCGGTTAAACTGGTAATACCGGCGGCACCGAGCAGCCGCCATGTGGCCGGAAGTGGCAGCCCCACCACAGCGGTGTAGCTGCCCTGCACCGCACGCACGAGCCGCCCGCCCAGCCCCTGGATTCCGTAGCTCCCGGCTTTGTCCAGCGGTTCGCCCGTGGCCACGTAGGCGTCAATCTCGGCAGCGGTAAGCGGCGCAATCGTCACAGCGCTGGCCACCAGTTCAAACCAGGTGCGCTGGTTTTGGAACTGAAACGATGGCGCATCGCCGCCCATGTCAGGCGCATGGTTGGCCAGCACACACAGCCCGGTGTAGACGGTGTGAGTCCGCCCGGAAAGGCGGGCCAGCATGTGGCGGGCGTGCTCGGCGTCGGTGGGTTTGTTCAACACTTCGTTATCCAGCACCACAATCGTGTCTGCGCCAAGCACCACGCTGTGCGGGCTGCCGGGGTGAATAGCACTGGCCTTGCGCCAGGCCCGCAGCGTTGGGTGGTCGAAGGTGGGCAGGTTAAGCTGTGGCAAATGCTCCAGCACCTGCGGTGACACGGCGTCGTCCTGCTCTTCAGCGTCGGTGGCGGCAATGGTGAAGGCAGCCCCCAGAAATGCCAACAACTCGCGCCGCCGGGGCGAGCCTGAGGCCAGCACCAGAGATGGGGCGGTGGTAGCGGTGGGGTGGGCGGGCGATAAATGATTCGTCAATTTCATGGAACTGCACAACTTCTGCAACACCTCGGCGAATCATAGCACGGCATACCAGATATGGCAAGATGATGATACACAACAGCGATTGTAACTATTTTGTGCTGGCAACGCGCGGACTAGAAGAGCTGGTGCAGGCCGAGGTGAGGGCGGCGCTGCCCCAGGCCCGCGTCTATGAAACGGCCTACCGGCGGGTGCTGCTCCACGGGCCAGACTCAGCGGCGGCGACCCTCACCGGGCTGCGCACCGCCGACGATGCCTTTGTGCTGCTGGCCGACTGGCGTGGCATTGAGAGCAGCAAGGCGGGACTCGACCAGCTGGCGGAACTGACCAGCGAGGTTGCGTTTGACGCCGCTGTTGCCCTCTGTGCCCGCCTGCGCCCGCTAGCCCAGCCGCTGGGCTTTGCCGTCAGCGCCAGTTTTGTGGGCCAGCGCCGCTACACCTCGCCCCAGCTCAAGCTGGCCCTGGCCGACGCGGTGACATGGCGGCAGCCGTGGGAGTATCTGGAACACGAAGCGCCGGACGGCTTGAGTCTGCGGCTGTTTATTGAACACGAGCGGGCGCTGCTGGGGCTGCGGCTGGCGGCCCAACCGCTGCACCGGCGGCCCTACTGGCAGGCCAATGTACCTGGCGCACTGCGGCCCCCGCTGGCGGCGGCGCTGCTGCGGCTGGCGGGCTGCACCCCCGGCAGCTTCTGCGTTGACCCGTTTTGCGGTGCGGGGACGATTGTGATCGAGGCGGCCTTGCATGGTACACAGGCCCTTGGCGGCGACAACGACCCCCAGGTGTTGCAGGCGGCCCGTGCCAACCTTGCCGCCAGCGGGGCCTATGCCGAGCTACGGCAGTGGGACGCCGCCCGCCTGCCCCTGGCCGATGCTAGCGTGGATTGCATTGCCAGCAACATGCCCTTTGGTCGGCAGGTGCTGCCGGGGAGCGACCTGGCCCAACTCTACCATGTGAGTCTGGCCGAAATGGCCCGTGTGCTATTGCCCGGTGGCCAGGCCGCCCTGCTCAGCACCCAGACCGAGCTGCTGCTGGCGGCGGTGGCAGCCCAGCCAACCCTCCACCTCCTCGAACAGCGCGAAATCAGCTTGCATGGGCAGACGCCGAGGGTGGTGGTGGTGCGTAAGGCGTAGTGCGTAAGGCGTAATCCGTAAGGCGTAATCCGTAATCCGTAATGCGAAACCAGAAAAGGGAAATGAAGGAATAAAGGAAATGACGTTAAATGCCACGAACTATTTCCCTCATTTCCCTTATTTCCCTGGCGCTTGAGTACTCGTAACTCGCAACTCGTAACTCGTAACTTAGAAGGGTTCCGGTGGGCGGATGCGCCAGAGCATGGGGCCAAGCCAGGTGAGGGCGGTGAGCCACAGCATGTAGCCGCCCATCAGCAGCACCACTAGCCGCCCGGCCCGGCCCCGCTGCCAGAGCCAGTGCGTCACCAGGGCTGCACCCACCGCCACAGCCCAGGCCGAAAACATCAGCCAGCGGGTGCTGTTGGTGGCCAGGGTGATAAAGGGCACGGTGGCGAAGGTGGCGCTGACGCCAAAGGTGCCGAGCATGAGCCAGAAGAGCAGCCAGCGGTTGGCGGGCAGGTTGTCATCATGGGGCTTCCAGCGGGGCAGCAGCCAGAGGCTGCCCAGGGCCAGCAGCAGCGGGAAGAAGCCGAAGTGCTGCACCAGGCCCGCTTCCCACAGCCCCGCCCACAGCATCGCACGGGTCACCGGCGCACGCTGGGCCACCGCACTGAGTCCACCGTCGGCGGCGACGCGGGCCTGCTCCAGGAAGATTGGCACGTAGGCGCTGTAGAAAAAGGCCAGCGCAAACAGCAGCGCCCCAGCGTAGGCCAGGCTTAGCGGCCAGCGCAAACGCCGCGCCCAGCCCGCGCCGCGCCAGTGGGCCAGCCATGTCAGCGCCAGCGCCCCGCCAAACAGCAGCGCCGTGTTGATGAAAAAGCCAAAATGGCCGAGGAAGACGAGGGTAAGCAGAAGTATGATTGATGAAGTATGAAGTATGAAGCCTTTGTGTAGTCCGTACTTCGTCACTCGTACTTCGTCACTCGTCACTCGTAACTTGAGATTCGCCCACAGCACCATCGTCCCCGTCACCAGCAGCAGGGTGAAAAACTGGCTGAAGATGTGGGTGCTAAACGACCACCATGTGGTCATAAAGCCCGCCGGGGTGAAAACGTAGATGCCTGCCGCCAGCAGGGCGATGGAGATTGGAGATTGGAGATTGGAGATTGGAGATTGGAGATTGGAGATTGGGCTAGAACTGCTGGAATCTCTATTCG
>JALONX010000478.1 GCA_025454695.1 Chloroflexaceae bacterium | reverse complement strand
GATCGCCCGTGCCACCCCCATCGCCATTGACCCGCGGGCACTGGCGCGGGGCGGGCAGTGATGGTGTGTCACCGCCGAGGACGCGGAGAACCATAAGAAACTCGGCGTCCTCGGCGGTGAAAGCAAAACTAATTCTGCTGAATGGTGAAGCTGCTTCCGGCCCGCTTGCTGAGTCCGTTGCCTGTAGCAACGCCTGAACCAGGGCTGGCACATGCTGGTGTAGTGCCGCTGGCAGGGCCTGGCGCAGCTTCGTTTCAAGCTCCGCGCTGCTGAGAACGGTGTCAGGTTTCATGGTTGCGTGGCACCAGGGCGACTGAACTCAAAAAAGTCGCTCTGGCTTACTAAACGGCGCGGTTACGCCGTTTTCAGCTACAAATACATCGGGCTGGATGTGTTGTATCATACGATAGGTTTTGCGGAATGCAAGCGACAATTTGTATGCTTGAAACAGCCGGTAAAAAGTTTCAGTGTCCACTTTGTCACTCAATGTCATTCCGACCGTAGGGAGGAATCTGCATTGGTATGCATCGAAGACCCCTCACGTTGTTCGGGGTGACAACAATGCCATTGCAAAAACCTGCTCATTACTCATTACTTGCAACTCGTCACTCGTAATTCTCGGAAACATTATGCCCCCCACCGACATCTGCTTCCTGCCCGCCGTTGAACTCGCCCGCCGCATGCGCCAGCGTGAACTCTCCGCCGTGGAGGTGATTGAGGCCCACCTGGCCCAGATCGAGCGGGTCAATCCCCAGGTGAATGCGATTGTGACCCTCACCGCCGGGCAAGCCCTGGCCGATGCCAGGGCTGCCGATGCGGCCCTGGCCCAGGGCGAGGCCATTGGCCCGCTCCATGGCCTGCCGGTGGTGCATAAAGACCTGCACCTGACGAAGGGCGTGCGCACCACCTTTGGCTCGCCGATCTACGCCGATTTTGTGCCTGAGGAAGATGAGTTAATCGTGGCGCGGCTCAAGCAGGCCGGGGCCATTTCGTTGGGCAAAAGCAACACGCCCGAGTTCGGTGCTGGTTCCCAGACCTTTAACCCGGTGTTTGGTGCCACCCGCAACCCCTACGACCTGAGCAAAACATGCGGCGGCAGCAGCGGCGGCGCAGCCGTGGCCCTGGCCTGCGGCATGGCCGCCCTGGCCGATGGCAGCGATATGGGCGGCAGCCTGCGCAACCCGGCCAGCTTCAACAACGTGGTGGGCCTACGCCCGGCGGCGGGCCGGGTGCCCACCTGGCCCAGCGAGGCGGGTTGGGCCACCCTCTCGGTGCAGGGGCCAATGGCTCGCAGCGTGGCCGACCTGGCGCTGATGCTCAGTGTCATCGCCGGGCCAGACCCACGGGTGCCAATTGCGCTTGCAACCCCCGGCAGCAGCTTCGCCCAGCCGCTGGGTCAGGATGTACGGGGGCTGCGTCTGGCGTGGGCGGGCCACATTCCCGGCGTGCCCATAGACAGCCGGGTGACAAAGGTGTTAGAGTCGCAACTGCCAGTGTTCGGCGAACTGGGCTGCGTGGTTGAGGAAGCCGTGCCCGATTTCAGCGACGCTGACGAAGTCTTCAAAATCATGCGGGCCTGGAGCTTCGAGCGTTCTTATGGGGAATTGATGCAGACGCACCGCCACCAGATGAAGGACACAGTGATCTGGAATATCGAGCAGGGCCAGCGGCTGACGGGGCCGCAGCTGGGGTGGGCCGAACGTGCTCGCACCGCGCTCTTCGGGCGCATGCACGACTTTTTCCAACGCTACGACTTTTTGCTGCTGCCGGTGACCCAGGTGCCGCCCTTCCCCGTCGAGCAGCTCTACATCACCGAAATCAACGGCGAGCAACTGGCGACCTACGTGGACTGGATGCGCTCCTGCTACTACATTTCGGCTACTGGCCTGCCCGCTATCTCGCTGCCGTGTGGCTTCACGGCGGAAGGGCTGCCGGTTGGCCTCCAGATCGTCGGGCGGCACCAGGACGAATGGGGCCTGCTGCAACTGGCCCACGCCTTTGAAGCGGCCACCGGCTTCACCCGGCACCGCCCTGCGATTGCCGGATGAAACAGTAAACGCAGAGACTCAGAGCGCAGGAAGGCAAAAACGCAGAGCCGCAGAGGTGCGGAGACGCAGAGCGAACGCTGGTTTTCATACATTATCATTCATACTTCATACTTTTTCTATGCGTCCACAAACCCAAAAACTCATCGCCGTGGCGGAGAAGGCCGCCGCCATGCTGGAAGCCCACGGCCACCAGGCCTGGAGCGAAGCGCTGCGCAACCACGCCGCCGTGCTGCGGCAGAGCCAGCGGGCCGGGCTGGACGGCATTCTTAGCCTCTACAACATGCGCCACCCCCGCGACGAACGCCCCGATCCCAACAGCTACATCACTGACATTGCCCTGGACGAGCCAGATACCGCCCATTTCCAGCGCCTGCGCGACGAAATGTTCACGCTGGCGGTGAAGTTGCGCGAGATGCATGGGTTGTGAGGTGTGAAACGTGAAACGTAATGCGTAATGCGTAATGCGTAATGCGTAATGCGTAACAACAGGGAAATAAGGGAAATAAATGAAATTACGACCTGACGCTCAGAATATTTCCCTCATTTCCTTCATTTCCTTTGCCAATCGTCACTCGTCACTCGTCACTCGTCACTCGTCACTCGTCACTCGTCACTCGTCACTCGTCACTATGCCCAAATCCCTCCGTCCCGAAACGCAGCGACTCATTGCGATGCTCGATGAGGCAGCCGCTATTTTGAACCGCAGCGACTGGGCTGCTTGGGCACTGATGCTACAACGCAACGCCGCAGGGCTGCGGCGGGGCGAGCGCGAAAGCCTTTCCACCCTGATGCGGGCCTACGGCGGCATGGGCAGCTTCAATGACTTCTTCGTTGAGGGCGCGGAAGGCCAGCGCTTCGACGAACTCCGCAGCGCCATCTATGATTTGGCCCTGGAACTGCGACGCCTACCGACGCTGTGAACATTGCATAGGCTTTCATTGCAGGCGAACCCAAGGTTCGACCCTACGGCGTTGCCCCACAGTGCATAGGTTTTCATTGCAGGCGAACACAAGGTTCGCCCCTACGGCGCTGACGATGATTGTGCTTCACGTTTCACGTTTTACGCAGATGGTTCTCGGTTCTCTCAAAAAGAACATTTGTGTGACTGTAGCTGTCACAACCACATGATACGCTGAACCGCCATGCCCTACCGTCGCCTCTCAGAGCCGGAACTGGAACGCTTCGTCCGTGATTTCACCGCCTTTCACGAATGGCGGGCCTACGTCGCCTTCGCCCGCGACGTGTATGGCCCCGCCGCCGAACGAATTGACGTGGAAACCAGCGCCGAATACAACGGCGAACACAGCTCAATGATGGTCGAATCGGTGGAGGTCTACTGCGCCGGGGGCAAAACCCTGGAGCCAGACCTTTCAACAGATTGGTGGCAAACCCAGCTGGAACAGATTACCGCCAGCCAGGCCACCACAAACCCGGAGGATTTTGATGTGGATGTAAATCTGTTTGAGGAGCTAATCAGCGAACGTCGCTACAATCTACCCGTCGTCATCGGCGGCTACTACACCTTCTTCGTGAGCCAGCCGCCCGCCCGTAACCACCGCCTCCTCTACGTGGACGAGGAACCGGTGTAGCAACCATGCGTCTAGCCACAGAGGACACAGAGGACACGGAGGAATTGCACATAAAACGTAGCGCCGCAAAATCTTGCGGCGCTACGTCAATCGTCAATCCGCCTGCCCTGCCTGCCCTGAGCTTGCCGAAGGGAGCTTGTCGAAGGGTCAATCCCTTAGTCCGCTCCCGCCGCCGCCCGCACCGCATCTTCCTGCACCCGCAAGGGTGATTTTTGCCCCTGCGGATCAAGCCGCTGGGTGACAAAGAAGGTCAGCACCGAGAAGGCGCAGGCTACCAGAAACGGCACCTGGTAGCCCACAAAATTGAGGATATAGCCCGTTGCCAGCGGCACCGCCACCGCCGCCACATGTTGCAGCGTCAGGCCCATCGCCAGCGAGGGCGCAATCTCCGAAACCACCGCCACCTTGCGCAGGTAGGTCGAAGCGCCGATCCACGAGAGTGGGAAGATAAACATATACACCACGTAGCAGGCCACGGCCACCACCACGTTATCAATCAGGCCGTAGCCCGCCAGCGCCACCAGGTAGCCCACATTCGCCACCATCAGCATAGGCCGCTCGCCGTAGCGGTCAAACAAACGCCCGACCCACGCGCCGGTCAACACATTCAGCGCCAGTACCGTGATCAGAATGGCCGAAATCACCGGCACGCTCAGCTGGTAGTGCGACACCAGCACCCACAACCCAAAGGAAAAGAAAATCTGCTGCCGCCCGCCATCCAGCAGGTTGAGCCAGTAGAAATAACGGTAATCGCGCCGCAGCACCAGCCGCTCACGCTGGCGGGGCTTCGCCTCCAACACACCGTTGTGCATATTGGGGAAGGCCACAATTGCTACCGCACCAATCAGCGCCATCAGCCCGCAGAGCGCAAAGGTGGACACAAAACCAAGCCAACCAAAGTAAAACCCGGCCATCACCACCAGCATAGCCACCAGCCCCCCCGCATTGTGCATGGCCGAAATACGCCCCAAAATGCTGCCCGCCTTGTTCTCCGTGGTCAGGCTCATCCCCAGCGCATATTGGTATTGCAGCCATGTGTGGTAACCCATCGAACTGAGAATCACCCAGGGCGCAACGCTCCAGAACGACCAGGAAACGCCAAACAAGCCATAGCCCACCGCCAGCAGCAGCAGCGCCCCCGCAGTAAGTTTGGGCAGCGGCACGCGGTAAAACAGCATGGTGGCAAAAATCAGCAGAAAGCCTGGAATCTCACGAATGGCCGTGATATAGCCGAACTGCGGCCCGGCCATGCCCAGCACCTCACCAAAATAGTTGGCCACCACATTCTGCTGAGCCGACATAGCAAAGCCCACCGCTGCCGTCGTCACCATCATCATCACAAAACCGCGCCCGGCGGGCGTGCCGAGCCATGCGCGAGTCCGTTCCACAATCGCCTCTTTCTTGTAGCTCTCGCAAAGTCGCAAAGTCGCAAAGGAATCACCACGCAAACGTGCTCGTCCCTTCACGCCCTGGTGTAGGTTATCGTCACTCGTCACTCGTCACTCGTCAAGTATAGCACCAGCTACAAGGCACCCGCTTCAGTCATATGAATGAGAACGAGTCGCCGTGCCAACATGCGGTGGCCCATGCCCGTGCGAACCGCTGGCAGCCCAGGCCAGGCTGGCAACCCCCGCCGCACGTCAAGCGGGTTCGGCATATCACCACAGAGACCGGTTGGCATACCACCACGGAGACCGGCACCTCGCGCACCAGACTCTGCGGCGCAACAGGATGGAAAAAGGTGCCGGTCGCCTCAAGGCACCAGCTGTGAGGAAGGCGACCGGCACCTTGCCCCAATTCCATTGGTTTGCATGGCGGGCGAACACAAGGTTCGCCCCTACACCACCGCATTTCATTGATTGATCATCGGTTCTGGGTTCTGGGTTCTATAGCAGTTTGCACATTGGTTGAGCCAGCATCATGTGGTTTTTCCGCATACCATTGCTGTTCCAATCTGCAATCTACAATCTGCCAATCTGCAATCTGCTATAAGTTCTGGGTTCTGGGTTCTCGCTCTTTGGTTGACATCGCGGTACAATCGCAGTACCATCGGCCTACAAACGCCATTCAACATCGCAAATCCAAAACCCAAAATCTAAAATTCACATGACCATCACCATTGCCCGCGAACGGCCCGACACGCCGGAAGCTATCGCTTTCATCACCGAGCTAGACGACTACCTGGCCGCGCTCTACCCGCCGGAAAGCAACCACGGCCTCAGCGTGGCAGCCCTGCTCGACCCGGCAGTGGCCTTTTTTGTGCTGCGCCAGGCGGGCGAAGCGGTGGGCTGTGGCGCACTCAAATTCTGCGCTGACTACGCCGAGGTGAAGCGCATGTTTATTCACCCCCGGCTGCGCGGCCAGGGACTCAGCAAGCGCATGCTGCTGCACCTGGAGCAGCACGCCCGCCAGGAGCGGGTGGCGTTGCTGCGGCTGGAGGTGGGCATTCACCAGCCCGAAGCCCTGGGCCTCTACGAGCGCATGGGCTTTTGCCAGATAGCCCCCTTCGGCGACTACCAGCCCGACCCGCTGAGTCTGTTTTTTGAAAAGCGGTTGGAGGATTGAGCGGGCAGTTTGTAGGAGAATAGAGATTGGCGATGAGAGATAGGAGCCTGTTATTCCTGTAAGTAATCTTTATTATCCATTCTCTGATCCCTACCGAATGACCGCCTGGCCCTGGGCCGCCAGTTGCCCATCCACAAAGAAGCGCAACTGGTAGGTGCCACGGGGCAGCGGGTTGCTGGTGCTGAGGGCAATGGCGCTGCCCAGGTAGACACTCTCGGGCGGGATGGTGCCGCTGCGGTCGAGGGCGGGCTGGCGCTGGCCGTCCACGATCCACTCCTCGCGGAAGCTGCGCCCTACGCCATCGCGTACCGAAATCTGGTAGTGGAGTTCTTGCAGGCCGAAGGCAAAGCTGGTGCCTTCCTCGCCGAGGGCACCGTTGCGGAACGTTGCCCCAAAGCGAATGGTGGTTGGTGGCGGCGGCGGTTGCAGAATCAGCGGCAGGTACACCAACGCCGTGCCTGGTTCTGGCACAACGGGGTTCTGCTGAGAGGCTGGCTCCGTCTGCCATGTGATGAGCAAGCTGACGAAGGGGGGCCATTGGGCTTCGCCAGAGACCGGTTGTGCAGCAAAGCACAGCAGTAACACGCAGCTGAGTCGCACCAGCGTGTGGATCATCATTTGCCTCCCTGGCGCACCATGTGTAGCCCAACCCCGGCTAGCAATGCCAGGCTCGCCAGCAGCAGCAACCACAGCATGCCCGGCTCGCTGCCGGTGCGGGGCAGTCCCACCGGCGTCGCAGGCGTTGGTGTGGGGCTGGTTGCGCTCACATCGGTCGGGGTTGGCGTTGTCGGGCCAATCGGTGTTGTTTCCGGGGTTGTGGTCTGGTTCGGCGGCGTTTGCACCGGCACCGGGCTGGTGGTGGCCGTTGGTGCTGCCGGGGTGGGCGTGCGTTCACGGCGGGGCGCTGCGGTTTCTGTGGCTGGGGTCGCTGGCGTGGCGGTGAGCGTGGGCGCTGGCGTGGGTGTGGCCGTTTCCACCGTGGTGCCCCGCACCCGGATGCGCACCTCGGCCCGGCGGGGCGACTGCACCTGGTTGCCGAATTCGTCGGCTACATCCAGGGCATTGGCGCTGTTCACCACCGCGTCCTCGATTGGCCCCGTCACCGTAAACACGGTGGTGAAGGTAATGACCTCCTGGGGGCGCAACCTGGTGCGGCCCGTGCTGGCGAGCAGGTCGTTCCAGCGCAACTGGCCCGTGGCAGGGTTGTGTATGTCCGGCGGAATGTCGGAGCGGGCGAAGCGTAGCAAGTCGGCCCGGTAGGTATCATCGAAAGGTAGCCGGACGACATCGGCAAAGCCATCGTTGCGGAGCGAAAGCGTGAAGCTGATCACCGGCGTGTCGAGGCGGATAAAACTCTCCACCAGCCGCTTTTCCACAATCACCCGGCCACCTTCAACCCTGCCGTCGGCCCGATCTTCAAACGAGCCGCCGCCACCGCCGCCAATGCCGCTGGCGGCTTCAACCCGCGCCCGGTTGATTACCTCGTCGTCAATGCGAATGGCGCGAAACACAGCAGTCACACTGACGCGCTGGCCTGGCCCCAGGTCGCCAAAAACGTCGGTGAGATCCGTCCAGCGTAGCACGCCCGCCGCGCTGCTGGTTGGCGCAGGTGTGATTCGGTCAAGGGCGGGTTGCAGAATAGTGGTTTCGTATTCGTCTACCAGCGGCAGCGTCGTCACCGTCATGCTGCCGGTGTTCGTTACCTGAATGGTAAAGGTGAGATACTGGCCTACCTGCACCACATCGCTGCCGAGCAACGTTTTGCTGATTTCCAGCCGTAGAGCTTGCTGTGGGGCCAGCGCCGGGGCCGGTGGTTCATCTGCCGGGGCCGTAGGTGTTGCTGGCGCAACCGTGCTGGTGGCAGTGCTGGTGGCGGTTGGTTCGCTGGTGGCAGTGCTGGCGGTGGTTGCCGTTGGCAGAAGGGCCGCCGTTGGCGTCAGGGTTTTGGTCGGAGTTGGCTCGGCGTCCGTCGAAGGGGTGCGCGTCGCTGTTTGAGTCTCGGTTGGGTCTAGTTCTGGGGTTGCGGTGTCGCTGGCCTGGCGCTGGCCAGGGGCGGAAGTGGCGCTGGCGGGAGCGGCCAGCCAGCACAGGCCGAGCAGCAGCAGACTCACGAGCAACGCCGAGCAGAGCGGGCCGCGCCAGGAGGATGGGGACGATGGCAACATGGGTGGCTCCAGGGTGTAAAGAATAGTGAACGACCACTACCGTTGGCAATTATAGCAGCAGATTGGAACTCCCATGTCTCGTACCCGCGCCCTGGCCCTGCTTGTTCTCACCAACACCTTCTGGGGAGCCTCCCACGCGGTGGCCAAGGTGACGCTAGAGACCTTTCCACCGCCGCTGCTGGCGGCCTTGCGCTTCACCCTCGTCAGCCTGGTGCTGGCGCTCATCTGGGGTTGGACACAGCGGAACG
>JALONX010000477.1 GCA_025454695.1 Chloroflexaceae bacterium | reverse complement strand
CCCACGAGCACGAGGCCAACTGGCTTTAAAACACGCGCCGATTTCTACAGCCCGAAAGTTTTGAGAAAAGTTTTAATTGTTCACGACTTTATTGCCACAATCGAAGACATACCTGTACAAGATTTATTCAGACTCGCCTTTGCTGCCACCATGGTTCGCTATTCAAATTACTCCTATGAGCCGAGCCTCGGACGGCGCGTTAGTGCGGGCAAACAAGACATCATGGATTTTGCTGTTGGAGAAACAATTTTTGAAAAACTGCACGACATGTTTGAAGACATTGTTCACGTACAAAAGCAAGCCAGGCGGAGAGCTTCACGTGTAAACATTATTAATGATAGCTTTTTTTTACATCAAAACCACATACACGCATCAAGTGTTGACTTAATTATTACGTCACCCCCATACTTAAATAATTATCATTATAATCGTAACACTCGACCTCATCTCTACTGGCTTGGATTTGCCACCCAGCCGCAAGACTTGAAACATCTAGAAGAAGCAAATGTTGGAACATACTGGCAGACAATGCGCGAATTATCCAGGGTTGATCTGGAATTTTCCTTGCCCAACTCTGACCTTAATGAACGACTTCAAGAAATTCGCTTTCGCAACAATGATCGCGGTATGTATGGTGGAAACGGATGGGCCAATTACGCTGCCCGCTATTTCAACGATTGTGAGCGATTTCTGAAAGGTGTACATGCAGTTCTAAACGCTCACGGTACTGCATTAGTTGTTGTGGGAAATAGTATCATTCAGGGCGTGCTTCTGCCAGTAGATAAATATATTGGAGAAATAGCGAACATGGTTGGTCTAGAGCTTGTTCATATAGATATTCCTCGGACAACGAGAGTTGGCAATAGCATTATTCAATCTAATGTTCGGGTTGAGAAGGCGATTGACGATCATCAGCTGTATGAAGCCGTAGTCATCCTACGAAAAAGATGAGTCAAAAAAGTTCTGTACTTTTGTCAATACTTGCTCTTCCGTTGACGCAACACCTGTAAGTCGTGTTGCCCAATACCTGCCTGGATGCAACACGTCCCATTCTGATTTTGCCTGATTGTAACGACCTGAACCGGGATCGTGATTGCCAAAACCATCTACCACAGTATTCCACAGTGGCCTGTACCTCCGAATTAGTTCAGCTTCAAGTGGCACAATTAAGTCGCTTTCAACATCTGTAAGTAAGATGAAGCGGCAAATAAAGTCGCTTAGTACCAGATTCTCGGCTTGCCTGATATTCCGCGCATGCTCACGCAGACGTTGGGCAAGAACTGCCGTGGCCGACAGATTAATTCGTCCCGTTCGCCAACCTGGAGGAACAGCTTTTCCTACATAGATTGGCCACCCGTAGGCTACACTATTTGCTACAACTAAAGGAAGGTAGGGCGCAAATGTGCCTGTGTAGTACAGTGTGTACACACCAGCACCCGTAAATTGTACTGCTGGTGGTAATGGGTAGATCGTAGTTGTGTTCAAAAAATTGATAGCATCATGTACCACTCCCTGGAATTGAGGAGAACGAAAGATGTGTGCCGTTACGTCGAATGTCATAGGTTACAACATCCCCTTCAACTCCTGGGCCGCCTTCTTTGTCATGCCGGGCACGGCGGCGAGTTCTTCGATGCTGGCGTTGCGAATGCCATCAAGCGAGCCAAAGGCTTTGAGCAGTTCGCGTTTGCGGCGGGGGCCGATGCCGGGAATGTCTTCCAGTGGCGACTTAAAGGCGTTTTTGTCGCGCAGCTTGCGGTGGTAGGTAATGGCAAAGCGGTGGGCTTCCTCGTCTACCCGCTGCACCAGGGCCAGGGCTTTGCTGTCGCGGGGCAGCACAATCAGGTCGTCCCGCTCAGGGCGCACCAGGTCGAAGCGGTTGCGCTCCACGCCTTTGGCTACGCCGACGACCGGAATATAATCGAAGCCTAGCTCGCGCAGCGCCGCCAGCGCCCCGTTCACCTGGCCCTTGCCGCCGTCAATCAGCAGCAGGTCGGGCAGCTGGCCCCACTTGTCAATCTGCTTTTTGATGTCCGACTGCTGGGGCGCTTCCGGCTGCGGCTCGCCTACCTCCTCCGCGCCGTCGTTATGCACTACGTCAATGGTGTTGCTCTCCATGGCCTCCTGCGCCCGCGTAAAGCGCCGCCGAATCACCTCGGTAATCGAGGCCACGTCGTTGGCTCCTTGCACGGTCTTGATTTTGAAGCGGCGGTAGGCGCTCGGTTTGGCTTCGCCCCGCTCAAACACCACCATGCTGGCGACGGAATTGGTACCTTGCGTGTTGGAAATATCGTAACACTCGATGCGTTGCGGCAGGGCGGGCAACTCCAGCAGGTCGCGCAGTTCGCTCAGCCCGGCCACGGCCCGCTGCTCGCTGTTGAGCCACTGGAGCCGCAACTCTTCGAGCTTCTGTTTGGCGTTACGGCTGGCCAGTTCGATTAATTCTTTCTTTTCGCCCCGGCGCGGCACCTTGATTTCCACCTTCTGGCCGCTCTTCTGCGAGAGCCAGCGCTCGATAATCATCGGCTCTTCCACATGTTCGGCCAGCAGCAGGTTCGGCGGCACGTTCGGTGCATTGTCATAGAACTGGGTGAGAAACGAGGCCATCAAGTTGCTGTCGCTCTCGTCGTCGGCCCCTTGCAGCGTAAACGACTCAGCGTTGATGAGCTTGCCGCCGCGCACAAACAGCACCTGCACCACCGCACTGCCCTCCTCGCGGGCAAAGGCGATCACGTCCTGGTCGGTGTCTACCGTGCGCAGCACCTGCTGCTTTTCCAGGATTTTTTCAATTGATTTAAGCCGATCACGCAGAAAGGCGGCTCGCTCGAAGTTTAACGCTTCGGCGGCCTCTTCCATCTCGTGGCGGATGTCGCGGGCGATCTGCTCGCTTTTGCCATCGAGAAAGCGCCCGACCGACTCAATCGCGGCGCGGTACTCTTCCTTCGACACCAGGCCCGGCACGCACGGCCCCAGGCAGCGCTTCATGTCGTGGTAGAGGCAGGGCTTGCCCATGCGGCGGTGGCGGTTAAACTTGTCGTCCTTGCACTCGTAGGGCGGGCGGAAGGCAAACAGGCGATTCAGCAAATCCAGCGTGCGGTAGGCCGAGCCAGCGCTGGCGTAGGGGCCGAAGTAGCGTGCGCCGTCCTCCACCACTTTGCGGGTGGTAAACACACGGGGCCACTCGTCCTGCAAGGTGATTTTGATGTAGGGATAGCTTTTGTCATCCTTGAGCAGGATGTTGTAGCGTGGGCGATGCTGCTTGATCAAGTTCATTTCGAGCAGCAGCGCTTCCAACTCGCTTTGCGTCACAATAATCTCAAAATCGGCAATCTGCGTCACCAGCCGCCGAGTTTTCGCATTGAGTCCACGGGGCGCACCGAAATAGGAGCGCATGCGGTCGCGCAGCACCTTGCTCTTGCCGACGTAGAGCAGCGTGCCCTTGGCGTCCTTCCACAGGTAGACGCCGGGGGCCAGGGGCACATGTTTGAGCCGCTCTTCAAATGCCGCCGGATCGGCAACGGCGGTATAACTTAAATCGGGCATATCTGTAAACCTGACATAACAATCATATGAATACGAACATTGTAGCGTGCCCATTCTTGAGCGTCAATTAATCTGCCTGTAATGTGCATACGCTATACTGTGTAATGATGGGGCTACGCTGTCGTGCCTCTTCTGCACCGCCGCAACCTGTGTGACGGCTGCTTCCATCAACATCATTAAGGAGTGTCCGACTAATGGCAATTGTAACGAATAAGCATGTTCCCGCGACGAGCCGCGAGGGCCACCGCTTTGACCCGCGCTTTGTGCGCTATTCCCCACGCTGGCTGGGGGCAGGCGCAGCCCTTGGCTCGCTGGCGGCGCTAGCGGCCTACCGTGGCGGCCTGCCCGTCACCCTGGCCCTGGGGGCGCTTGGGGCGGCGGGGGCCGCCTACGCCACCCTGCTCGAACCAGCTACGCCCGTCCTGGAGCGCCATGTGTTTCACCTGCCCAAGCTGCCGCCGGAACTCAGCGGCTTGCGCATTGGCCAGCTGAGCGACATGCACCTGGGGCAGCCCCACGCCCTTGCCAACACCCGTTGGGCCGTGCAGCAGATGGTGATTGAACAGCCTGATTTGATTGTGTTGACGGGCGATTTTGTTTCTTACGCCTCGTTTATTGGCAACTTGCCCGAACTGCTGAAGCCACTGCATGCGCCGCTGGGCATCTTCGCCGTGGCGGGCAACCACGACTACTGGGAAGGGCTGGACGAGATTCAAGCCCGGCTGGCCCCGCTCGGCGTCGAGTTCCTCATCAACCGCAACCGCCGACTCACATGGCGCGGCGCTCCTTTCACCCTGGCGGGCATTGACGACATTTGGGATGGCACGCCCGACATGGCGGCGACGCTAGCCGGGACTCAGCCGGACGACTTCACCCTGCTGCTGGCTCACGCCCCCGACTGCGCCGACGAAGCGGCGGCGGCTGGCGTGAGTCTGCAACTCTCGGGCCACACCCACGGCGGGCATATTCACCTGCCCTGGCTTGGCTCGTTCTGCCTGCCCTTCCATGGCACGCGCTACCCCATCGGCCACGAGCATGTTGGCGATATGCAGGTCTACGTTTCACGGGGCCTGGGCGGCCTGCCCCTGCGCCTCGGCTGCCCTCCAGAAGCGGCGATTATTACCCTCGCCACGGATGAACGATGAGATTAGCGGTGAGAGATTGGAGATTAATCTTGAGCCGACGGGCGGCCAATCTCCAATCTCCAATCTCCAACCTCCAATCTCCAATTTCCAATCCCCTTCCCTCCTCTGTCATCATTCTGCAATGTATCTACCAGCACAAACGTTTTAATTCTGTGTTGACTTAGAACGTGCGTTCTGATATAATAGCAACATCATAGCAATGTGACAAATAGCTCACAATTGACCAGTTCTTCCGGGTTCCTTCTCGTAATCTAGCAAGTCAATCGCACCCGTATCCGTGGTGCGGTTCGTTTTGTGCGCCCAAAATAGTGCAGGAGGATACGACCATGGCCGTCACCAGTAAAGACATCCGCGTTAGTCGAACACAGTCTCGGGCGGCAATGCCAGCCCTGCGTGGACTCACGCCAGTAACGTATATCATTACTTTTGTGCTGGCGGCGCTGGCGATCTACCTGCTGGTGGGCCGGGTGGTGGAGTGGGGCCAGGTGAAGCTCGACGACCTGCGCTACGGTCGCCCCCGCACTGCCCATGTGGAGGGTATTATGGGTGGCCCTGAAGGGCAACTCACCCGTTTTGTAGCCATCAACATGAACCGCCAGGTGCTCGTGCTAGCCATTCCCGCCAACGATCCGAGCAAGGTACAAACCATCGTTGGTCCTTACCTCTTTGGGGTGAACGAAGATTTGACGCCGGTTAAAATAGAGTTGCAAGATCTGGGTCATGATGGGTATAATGATGTGATGATCAAT
>JALONX010000022.1 GCA_025454695.1 Chloroflexaceae bacterium | reverse complement strand
TTCGCTGCCAACAGGGTCTGTGCTACGTCAGCTTTTTTCCGCAGAACACACAAAGGAAATGAGGGACATGCGGGACATGCGGGACATGTTCTGAGCGTCAGGTCGCTATTTCCTTTATTTCCTATCTTTCCCTTGAGAGTACGCCTCCCGCATTACGCATTACGCCTCACGCTTCACGTTTCACGTTTCACGTTTTACGTTTTACGCCTCACATCACATTCCTCGCTCAGCGTTCCCCCTTGCCCCCCAGAAACGGTTCCAGCGGTTGCATCTGGGGCTTGTCCACCACGCTGCCGTCGGGGTTGAACACCGGCTCCAGGCAGAGCTTGCCGCAGTAATCGCCCCAGCGCGGCCCGGCGGCCCAGTAGGCCCAGCCCAGCCAGACATCGCCGTTCTCGCGCATGTAGCTCAGGGCCTCGCGCCAGAAGCCGGTGCATGTGGGCTGGTCGGCGGGAAAGCTGAATTCGCCCAGGATGGCGGTGCGTTTGTGTTCCCGCAGCCACGCCGTCAGTGGTTCCATCATCTCGGCGAAGGCGGGCTTGTCGAAGCAGGGGCCGTCACTGGTACCATTGCGGTCGGGCTGGTCAACATACTCGTGAATATCGAAGATCAGGTTGTTGGCACTGTCGGTGAGCTTCGCCAGCTCCTCGCCGTTCCATTTGCCATACCATGCGCTCGCCGTGGAGCCGGGGCTGAGCGTGTCGCGCACCCAGTTGTAGCCGTGGCTCCAGCCATTGCCGCTCACCAGAATGGCGTTGTTGGCCCCGGTGCTGCGAATGGCATCAATCGCCGCCTGAGCCGACTCACGCCAGACCACCGTGCCGTCCGGGTCGCGGTCGTTGTCGTGGGGTTCGTTCATCAGCCCGAAGAAGACCTTGCTGTTGCCCTTAAACTCTTCGGCAATGCGCCGCCAGACATCAGCGAACACGGCCTTGTCAACCTCCCGCCCCAGGGCTTTGCGGTAGCGGAAGGCGTAGTTGTGCATGTCGAGAATCACCACTGCGCCCCTTGTCACGGTGGCGTGTTCCACCAGCGGCTTGAGTTCGCTGATCGCTGTCGCATCCAGCGGGCCGTTTTCCTCCGGCTGCATGCGCTCCCAGGCAAAGGGAATGCGGAACATGTTCATCCCCTTGCTGCTGAAGTAGTCCACCTCCTGCAGGGTGGGGTAGACCCAGTCTTTGCCGTAGACGCCGGGGTAGCTGGGGCTGGGGCGGGTGCCATTGTTGTTGATGCCGAACTCGGCACTGGCCAGGTTCACACCGGTGTACAGCGTTTTGCCCGCTACCGGCTGCGGTGGTTCGGGGGCGCTGGCCATGCTGCACGCTACCAGCGCCAGCCCACCAACCAGCAGCGCCCAGGCTGAGGTGTACCAGGGTTTTCCGTGCATCATCCTGTTCCTTATCAGGTAGTTCATCTACAATGTGTGTCGTGCCGCCTTCAGACAATCTAGCGGGCCAACGCCCGAAGGCGGCACTATGTGATGACGTAACGCCTAAGCCGCTGCAACCAGCCTAACGCACGATGTTGATGGTGTCGAAGTAGACCGTTGCGCCACTGGCGCTCATAAAGTTGAGACGCTTGATCGTAGCGGGATTGCCAATATCACTCAACGGGATGCGGACAAATGTCCACTGGTTGGCCTGGGCGGTAAAGGCTTTCTTGCTTGTTTCGCCCCCGGTGTCAGTGGTCTGGACGTAAAAGTTCAGCGCGACGTTGCTACCGCTGCCGTAGACGTAGAAGCTCACGGCGCTGTAACCACTCAGGCCGTTTGTGGCCCGGAGTGACAAACCGCCCCCGCCGGAGTTATAGGTCACTTTTAGCGATGCTGTGCCGCTCTGCACCCGTTCGGTCGAGGCGAAATTGCGGGTGCTGCTCCACGACCAGTCATTCCAGCCGCTGGCCAGCGCGTCGCCGTACACCGTCACGTCGCTTCCGCCACTGGGTGTGCCTGCCAGGTAGGGAGCTAGAATGGCCATCTGGGGCTTATCGGTAGCCGAACCGTCGCCGTTAAAGACTGGCTCGATACAGAGTTTGCCGCAGGCGCTGCCCCACCGTGGCCCGGCGGCCCAGTAGGCCCAGCCCAGCCAGACATCATTGTTGTTCTGCATGTAGCTCAGGGCGTCATTCCAGAAGCCAGTGCATGAACTCTGGTCGGCGGGGAAACTAAACTCGCCCATAAACCCCTTGCGCCCGTTCTGCCGCAGCCAGTTGGTCATCGGGTCGAGCATGGTAGCAAAGGAGGGCGAGGTGTAGCAGGCTCCGTCCTGCATGCCATTGCGGTCGGGCTGGTCGGAGTAGGTGTGCTGCTCAAAAACCAGGTTGTTGGCTGAGTCGGTAAGTTTGAGCATCTCCACGCCGTTCCATTCGCCATACCAGGCCTGCGGATCGTTGTTGAGCGTGTTCTGAATCCAGTTGTCGCCGTGGCTCCAGCCGTTGCCAGCAACAAAAATTTTGTTGGTTGCGCCGGTGCTGCGGATGCCGTCAATCGCCGCCTGCGCCGACTCGCGCCAGATGCGGGTGCCCTGGCGGTCGCTGTTGGTATCGTGGGGTTCGTTCATCAGGCCGAAGAAGACCTTGCTGTTGCCCTTAAATTCATTGGCCAGCCGCCGCCATACATCGCGGAACGAGTCGTTGGAAACAACCCGGCCCAGGGGCTGCTGGTAGCGGAAGGCGTAGTTATGCATGTCAATCAGGGCGGTTGCGCCTTTGGTCTGGGTAATGTAGTTGACAAGGTCGCGCAGCCCATTGATCGAGGTGGCATCGAGTGCGCCATACTCCTGTGGCTGCATCCGTTCCCAGGCAAAGGGAATGCGGAAGAAGTTCATCCCCTTGCTGGTAAAGTAGTCCACCTCCTGGCGCGTAGGGTAGATCCAGTTGGTCGGGTTGCTGCCGGGGAAGGAACCACTGGGGGCCGTGCCAAAGGGATCAATGCCAAATTCGGCACTGGCCAGGTTTACGCCAGTGTAGGTCACTTTTCCCGCTGCCTCGCTACCGGGCGGGTGGCCGAGCAGCGGCACCAGCACGGCCAGCAGCAGGCCCAGCACGGCCAGCAGGCGGAGCCTGGGGCGGGCGGAGGATGGGGAGAAAGCCACCGGGGGTTGGGAGAAGGGTTGTGTTCCAGCCATGGTAAACACCTCCTTGATACAGCGTGTTCACAGTAAACACGCCCTGGTTTCACGCCCCCTGGCGTGGATGGGGAGAAAAGCGTCCTGGCATAGCGTTCGTGCAGATTGCCGTGCCAGGGCAGGAGAAGGTGAGCATAATGATGCGGTGCAATACGCTTAATGCACTGGTGCCGTTATCTCACAGCCTGGGCGATGGTGGGGTGGGCGATGTGTTGGCCACCACCCCACCATCTGGTTGTCAATGTAGTTCCTAGACCAGGTTCTGACAGGCTTTACAGGCTTTACAGGATTTCGCTCTCGCGAACTGTGTGTTGGTGGCAACCTGTAAAGTAACCTGGCTGCTTCTGAAACCTTGTCTTACCTTCCGGCAGCGGCACTGGCGGCGGCCAGGTTAAACACCAGCGGCGAGTTCCAGTAGATGCCGATCTCGCTGGCGGCCCAGTTGGTATTGTTGGGTACCCATGTCTTGCCCACAAAACGCGAGTAGACGCCGTTTTCGTAGGTGTTCGGCCCGCCTACCATCAGCCCCGGCGGTGGATTGGGCCTACCGTCCCAGTTGTATTGGAAGGAGTAGACCCGCTCGGCGTTGCTGGCCCCGTAGCCGGTGACGAAGCTCCGCTGCAACGGGTTGATGCCCAGGATATAGTGCAGGTTGGCCCGGGTGGCCTGGTGGATGGCGGCGTCGTTCTGGCCCAGCAGGTGGCTGCCAGTGGTGAGCAGCATGGAGATTTGCAGCGTCACCGAGTTGCTGCCCCAGAAGTAGTCCGAGTCAGTGGTGGCATCACCGCCAAGCAGGAAGTTGCGCCAGGCCAGGCTGCGCTGCCGTTCCAGCATGGTGGTGCGGTAGGTGGTGAACATGGTGGTGAACCACTGCACCACTGCCGGGTCGCGGCGCGGGGCTGCCATGTAGGCCAGCATTGCCCGCATGGAAAGGGTACCGTCGTCCACAAAGGCCGATTCGGTCTTACTCGTCCACCATTTGGCGAACTGCGGTTCGGCGTAGTGGGCCAGGAAGTAGCGCTCAAAGCGGGGCGCACCGGTGAGGCGGTAAAGTTCTGCCGCCGCCCAGAGCCGGTTGTCGGCGTCGTTTTCGTTGCCGCCGTTTTGGCCCCGAATAACGATGTTGGTGGGGTTTAGCTCCAGGTAGAGCCAGCCCTTCAGGGCCGCCTCGGTGAGCTGGCGGGCGTAGGCCGGGTCAATCCGGCGGAAGATGGATGCGCCGTGGGCCAGCATGGCCACTGCCGTGCCGGTGTCGGAGGTGGGCTTCACATTGCAGTTCGGCCCCACCACCGAGCGCTCGGGCTGTTCCTGGTTGTAGCTGATGATGTCGCAATCTTCCACGTAGCGCGGCACGTGGTTTTTGTCGGGCATAGCCTGGTCGTTGGGTGGGTTGTTGGGGTAGAGCAGGTGGTAAAAACCGCCCGTCGCTGGGTCTTGCATGCGCCGCACCCAGTCCAGCTCCCAGCGCACCTCGTCCAGAATATCGGGCACGCCATTGCCGCTTTCGGGGATGTTAAACTGATTGTCGCGGAACTGGCCTGGGAACAGCTCGTAGGCCCAGAGCAGGTCGGAAACGGCATTTCCGGCAAAGCTGGTGTAGCGCCCGTAGTCGCCCGCGTCGTACCAGCCGCCCGACACATCCACCGTGCGAGTGACGGGGTTGGTGCCGACGGTGCTGGAACGGAGGATGGCCTGGCGATCCTGCGGGTGGCCTTCGCCACGGGCAAAATCGCCCGCGTGGGCCGCATCCAGAGGAATGCCGGAGCGTTGCAGGTAGAAAAAGCGCATGGCGTCGGTGAGTAGCGGGCGGTAGACGTTGTCGCCAATGCTGAACGGCGGTGAGTCGCTTATACCAGAACCCTCCACCCGCAGCGTGTAGCTGCCGGGTGTTTGTAGGGCCGAGAAGTCGGCCAGCAGCACTTTTTCACCCGACACCAGTGCGTCGTTGGCGCTAATGAGTTGCAGCGTGCCCGCAAAGGCGGTGCTGCCATCGGCGGCCCGCACGCTGAAGGGCGTGCCCACGTCAGCGGTCAGCTCTTCGGGAAAGCCGCTCACCAGGGCATACTTTTCGGCTATTCTCAGGTAGCCCACCTGGTTGACCTTGATGGCCGGGAAGCCTGGCTCATCTACCGGCGCGGTAAAACGAATGTCGTTCACCCAGACCGTTCCGGCGCTGAGTCCACGGAACTGCACCACCTGGGCGCTGTCTAGATCAAAGGGGCTATCAGCTGGAATGATCTCGCGCAGCGGGATTTTCACATGGTGCCAGTCGCTGCCGATGGTGACATAACGACTCAGGGTCGCGCTCACCTCCGCCGCCAGCGGGCCGCCGCCGGGCCGTTCGTAGCGCAGGTCGTAGAGGGCCAGATTGACCAACTCACCACCTGCCGCACCCTTGATGTTAAACTCCAGTGCGCCGTAGGTGCGGTAGTTGCGCAGGCTGTAGGTGAGCCAGCCACGGGCGATGCCCGCGCCCCAGTAGCCGCTGGAACCGCTGACTTCGAGCCGGTAGGAGGGCTGGCCGTTGTAGCTCTGGGCCGTGTCCAGCGGGATGAGTCCGCCGTCGGAAGCGATGCTGAGACCGCCACCGGAGAAGACATACGAGCCATTGGGCTTGCCAGTGAAAACATCCACATCCCGCAGCTGGCGGTAGGGATGGGCTGGCGGCGGCGGGGGTGGCTCGTTCGCGTCGCCAATGAGTCGAAGGTTGTCTACATACAACGTGGGCTGGGCCGTGCCGGTGCGGTCTTGAATGGCGATGATCTGAACCGTGGCCGGGTTGCCAAGCTGGGTAAAGGGGATGGTGACGGTTTTCCACTCGCCCGCCGTTGCGTCAAAGGGGGCGCTGGGGCCAGCCGGGCTGGTGTCGGTGGCAGTGGTGTAGAGCTGGAGCTGGTTGCCGCCTGCCGCCCCATAGACCTCAAAGCGGATGGCGCTGTAATCGGCCAGGGTCACGGGGCCGGGCGCATGGAGCGCCAGCGCACCATAGGCCCCCGTCGGCGTCACCGCGATGGAATTGCTGCCAACGGCAGGGTTAGTATTGGCCAGATCCACCGTGCTGCCATACGACCAGTTTTGCCAGCCGGGGGCCAGCCCATCGTCGTAGACAACCAGGTCGGCGGCGGCGCTAGCGGTGAGAGGCAAGGAAACACCGCTCAGGCAGAGGGCCAGCAGAGCCAGCAGGGAAAAGGCTGCATGCAGGCGAAAACGAGAATGGCTACGGGCCGTGTTGGTCATGGTTTCGCTCCTTTGCGTGTTGTTTTGAGAGCGCTCTCAAAGCTGGCACAAAAAAATTTATGCCGATTGACGAATAACCAGTTGGGTTGGCAGTACCATGTGCAGTGGGCCTGCTTCAGGTGCATCAATCAGGCGTAGTAGCAGAGCGGTTGCCTGCGTGCCCATCTCCATAATCGGCTGGCGCACCGTGGTGAGCGGCGGCCCTGCCCGGCTGGCACTTGGCTGGTCGTCAAAACCGATGACGGCAATATCCTCTGGCACCCGCAGCCCCCGCTCGCGAATGGCGTCCAGCGCCCGCAGAGCCATGCCATCGGCAGCCGCGAAGACCGCATCGGGGCGGTTGGGCAGGTCGAGCAGCTGCTGCATGGCGGCATAGCCGTCATCGCCAGAACGGGATGGCTCCAGCAACAGCGCCGGGTCGAGGGCGAGGCCATGGTTGAGCAGGGCGCGGGTGTAGCCGTCGCGCCGTTGCACCCCGGCCTGGCCCTCGGTGCCAAGCATGAGGGTGGCAATGCGGCGGCGGCCCTGGCGCACCAGGTAGGAAACGGCCTCTTGCGCACTGCTGAAATTGTCCACATCCACCCAGCTTAGCTCTGGATAGTAGGGGTTACGCCCAATCAACACAGCGGGCAAATGGCTGGTTGCAATCAGGTTGATCACGGGATCGGCAGAGGCGAACATGCTGGCGATCACACCGTCAATGTGGCCGCCGCCCAGCACTTCGCGGGCCATCTGGGGGTTGCCCGGTGGCACGGTGGAAAGCAACAGGTGACGCTCGTTGACAGTGCAGGCATTGCTCACGCTTTGCAGCAGCATCGGGTAGAAGGTGCCGTCGCCGCCGTACCAGTCCCAGGTCACCTGGGGCAGCATCAGCCCAACAATGTTGGTGCGCCTGGTGACCATGGTGCGGGCGGCGGCATTGGGCACATAGCCTAGCTCGCGAATGGCGCTAAGCACCCGTTCACGAATGGCGGGGCGCACATGGGGCTGGTTGTTGATCACCCGCGATACGGTTGCCAGCGATACGGCAGCCCGTTGTGCCACTTCTTCCAGCGTTTTCATGCCATTTCACCACTGCTGCTACTCACCGCCGAGGACGCCGAGAACGCTGAGTTTCTGCAAGTACGGATTACGCATCACGCATCACGCATCACGCATCACGCATCACGCATCACGCATCACGCATCACGCATCACGCATTACGCTCTTTACTTTTATGCAACTGAGATTGGTTTCAATGATACGGCCGTTTTTTGGTTTGTCAAGAGAGTTTTTTTAGTTTCATTCAACTATTTTGCTTTTGTTCAAATGCGTTCACCTGTGTACTAACGAGTTGCGCTGCTGTCGCCCTGCTTGCATTGCCGCTACCGATGGGGCTTTTCCGCAATTCAATGCGGCACGTTACGTGGCAGCAGAGGCAAACGTTGGGTCATAGCTGGGAACACAAGGGTTTGGCCAGAGGAATGTACTCGTTGAGTAACGGGGTTTAATTGAAATTCGTTCACGCAGATTGAACAAAATGAATTGAAATCGCTCTCAAAAGCCCTTGACAAATGAAAATTTCATATTATACTCAAAGCCATCACGGTTTTACAAAAATTTGATACAGTCGCCTGACGGGGTGCTGGCACCGCCCGACGACGCAACAGTGGGCTTATGGCTACAGTTACCCTACGCCAGGTCGCTGAACTGGCCGATGTTTCCATCGGCACGGCTTCGCAGGCGCTCAACAACCACCCTGGGGTGGCCCCGGAAACACGGGTGCGCGTTATGGATGCAGCATCAAGCCTGGGCTACCGCCTGCGCCATCCGACCCCGCAGCCCGAAGAACGGACGGCGGCGCTGAGTGTGATTGGCATGCTCACCAAGCATGATGCTGGCTTACCTGTAGCAGTCAACAGCTTTTACTTCCATATCCAGGCGGGCATTGAGCAGGCCTGCCGCGAACAACAGATCAGCTTGATGTATGCCAATGTGGAGGTTGACACCTCGAACCGCCCACTGAGCTGGCCCGCCATGGTCAACAATCGTCAGATCAACGGCTTGATCCTGGCTGGCACCTTTCTCGATGGGGCGGTAGATGGGCTTCAGCAGCAGCTGGGTGTGCCGATTGTGCTGGTAGATAGCTATGCGGCTGGGAGCGCGTTCGACAGCATTGTGACCGACAACGTGGGTGGGGCCACGGCGGCTGTCCAACATCTACTTGCGCTAGGCCACCGCCACATTGGCCTGGTGGGGGCCAACCCGGCCTCGCCGCCGAGCATTCGCGAACGGCGCGAAGGCTACGTGCGGGCACTGGGGGCGGTGGGAGCCACGGCCTACATCGAAGAGTCGGCCCTGTCGCAGGAGGGCGGCTACCTGGCAACCCTGGCGTTGTTGCGGCGTGCGCCCGAAGTGACGGCGATCTTCGCGTGTAACGACCTGACGGCCCTGGGTGTGTGCGATGCGGCCTATGAGTCCGGGCGGCAGGTTCCGCAGGATTTGTCGGTGGTGGGTTTTGACGATATTGACACTGCTAGAAATCATCGCCCGCCTCTCACCACCATGCATGTCCACAAATCGTGGATGGGCGTGCTGAGTGTGCGCAAGCTGCTGGAACGGCACCACGACCCACATGCGCCCACAACTACGACCACCCTTTCGACCCGCCTGATGGTGCGCAAATCGAGTTGCCCGCCGAGAGAGTTGCTGGTGGTGGGGCGGGGAACGTAACACGTGAAACGTGAAACGTGAAACGTGAGGCGTGAAGCGTAATCTGTACTGCGTACTGCGTACTGCGTAATCCGTGAAGCGTGAAACATGAGGCGTGAAACGTGAGGTGTGAAACGTAATGCGTGAAGCGTGAAACGTAAAACGTGAAACGTGAGGCGTGAAACGTGAGGCGTGAAGCGTAATGTATAAGCCTAAATTTATAGAATTGACTCTCAATCTTCAATCGCCAATCGTCAATCGCCAATCGCCAATCGAGTAATCGTCAATCGTCAATCGAGTAATCGTCAATCGAGTAATCGTCAATCGTCAATCGTCAATCGCCAATCGCTAATCGTCAATCGTCAATCGTCAATCGCCAATCGCCAATCGCCAATCGTCAATCTGCAATCTACAGTCTGCAATCAATACTGAGAGGAGGTGCCTCCAAAACAACCAGAAATGCCCCCGCTTGATGGTTGACTATTCGTTTTTATCTTTCTGAGGAGACATGCCATGCGTAAGCACATTGCCGTGCCCCTGATGCTCCTGGTGTTGCTGCTCAACGCCTGTTCGCAGGCTACACCGCCGTCGTCCGCGCCCACGGTGGCCCCGCCCGCCGCCGCGCCCGCCCAAAACCAACCAGCCGCCACTGTCGCTCCGGTTGCCCTTCCCACAAACGCCCCCGCTGCGCAACCCACCACCGGTACATTCGCCGAGTCGCCCATGCTGGCTGACATGGTGAAAGCGGGCACGCTGCCCGCCGTGAGTGCGCGGCTGCCAGAGCAGCCCCTGGTGGTGCAAACCGTGACCGACAGCGGCACCTATGGCGACAAGCTGCGTTTTGGGTTTACTGGCACCAACCCTGGTTGGGGCGGCCTCTGGTTCGTCAACGGCTGGGAAGGCCTGACAGCATGGAAGCCCGACTTCTCTGGCATTCAGCCCAATATTGCCGAGAGTTGGGAAGTGAGCGCCGACGCTCGCGAGTACACCTTTAAGCTGCGCAAAGGCATGAAGTGGTCGGACGGCCAGCCTTTCACCACCGACGACATTATGTTCTACATCGAAGACATGCTGTTCGACAAGGACGTAAGCCCCGGTGGCCCGGTGGCCGACTGGCTGCCCCAGGATGGCGCGAAGGATTTTAAGGCCACTAAGATTGACGACACCACCATCAAATTTACCTTCGCCAAGCCCTACGGTACCTTCCTCTACCAGTTGGCCACATGGAACGGGCGCAACCTGGCCTTCTATCCCAAGCACTACCTCCAGCAGTTCCACATCAAATACAACCCCAACGTGGACGAACTGGTGCAAAAGGAAGAGGGCGTGAAGGATTGGGCCAACCTGCTCAACAAAAAAGCCGCTGGTATGGCCACCGACATTCAGGAGTTCTACAACATGCCCGAGCGCCCGCTGCTCTTCCCCTGGACTGTGAAGCAGCCCCTCGGCACCGGCACCACGATTGTGCTGGAGCGGAACCCCTACTACTGGAAAGTGGACGCCAAAGGCAACCAGTTGCCCTACATTGACCAGATTGTGGGCACTAGCTACCAGAACGCCGAAGCCCGCACCCTGGCCATGCTGAACGGTGACCTGGACATCATCAAAGACCCCGGCGACGAGAACCGCTCGCTCTACTACGACGCCATGCAGGAAGGCAAGCCGCTGGACATTAAACAGATCGTCAGCGATGGCGGCAACACCATCTCACTCCACTTCAACCGCACCACTGCCGACCCGGTGAAGGCTGAGATCTTTGCCAACAAGGACTTCCGCATTGGTCTCTCCTACGCCATTGACCGCAAGGAAATCATCGAAGTGGTGTTCCAGGGCCAGGGCGAACCGGCCCAGGTTGCCCCGCTGGAAGACTCGCCGCTCTACAACGAGCGCATGGCAACCCAGTATCTGGAGCTTGACCTGGCCAAAGCCAACGAACACCTGGACAAGATTCTGCCCAACAAAGACAGCGAGGGCTTCCGCCTGGACAAAAACGGCAAACGGCTCTCAATCGTCTTCACCGTGGTGAACGATGCCTCGTTTGCAACCCAGTGGACGCAGGTGGCCGAACTGCTCACCAAGCAGTGGGCCAGAGTGGGTGTGGAAATTAAGCTTAACTCCATCGCCAACAAGCAGTTCGATGAAGCCTCGAAGCAGCAGCAGCTTGAAGCGACCTTGTGGTCGGGTGAAGGCGGTGCCGGGCTGACGCCCATTCTCGAACCGCGCTACTACGTGCCGATGACCTCGGTGCAGAGCCTCTTCGGGGTTGGCTGGTTCTATTGGAATGTGAAATCCACCGATGCGAAAGCGGTGGAGCCGCCTGCCGACATCAAGGCCTTCTACCAGAGCTACCAGGATGTGGTGTCGGCTCCCACGGAAGCCGAGCAGCTGAGCCGCATGCAAGCCCTGCTCAACAAGGCCGCCGACGAGTTCTGGACAATCGGCATCTCCCGGCCCGCGCCAAGCTTCCAGCCAATTCACACCCGCCTGGGCAACTTCCCCGACAGCTACGTTGGTGGCTGGACGGAAGGCGTGCTGAAGATTACCCAGCCGGAACAGTGGTATGTGAAGAAGTAGCCTGAGGTGAACTACGTACTGCGTATTGCGAATTGCGTAAACCAGGAGCCACGATCCGCCCTTGCCGATTACGCAGTCCGTAGTACGTAGTACGCAGTAGGATCAGCGTTCATCGCTCATCGCTCATCGCTCATCGTTTACTTGAGGACACAACGATGTGGACATTTATCGCACGCCGCATGGCCTCCATGCTCTTCACCATCTGGGTGATCACGCTGGTCTCGTTTGCGGTCATCCAGTTGCCCCCCGGCGACTACGCCAGCGACATGATCAGCCGCATGCGCCAGAACAGTGGCGGCGCGATCTCGCCGGAGCTTGAGGCCCGCATCCGCGCCCAGTATGGGCTGGATCAGCCCTTCCACATGCAGTACTTCTTCTGGATGCGTGATATTCTCACCAGGGGCGACTTTGGCTACTCCTTCACCTACCAGCGCGACGCGGGCCAGCTGATGTGGGAACGGCTGCCCATGTCGTTTGCGCTCTCGTTTGCGGCCCTGCTGATCTCCTGGCTCATCGCCCTGCCCTTTGGCATCTACTCCGCCGTCAAGAAGTACTCGCTCGTTGATTACAGCCTCAACGCCCTGGCCTTTGCGGGCCTGGCCGTGCCCAGCTTTCTGCTGGCGCTGATCTTTCTCTTTATTAGCTACCGCTTTACCGGGCGGGCCGCGCTGGGCCTGTTTTCGCCCGAATTTGCCGACGCGCCCTGGAGCTGGGCGCGAGTCCAGGACATGCTGGCCCATCTCTGGATACCGACCCTGATTGTGGGGCTGGGCAGCACCGCCGGACTCATCCGCACCATGCGGGCCAACCTTTCGGACGAGCTGAACAAGCCCTACGTCAACACCGCCCGCGCCAAGGGCCTGTCGGAAACGCGCGTGCTGATTAAATACCCGGTGCGCCATTCGATGCACCCCTTCATCAGCATGATTGGCTGGCTGCTGCCGACGCTGGTGTCGGGCGAGGCGATTGTTTCGATTGTGCTGAACTTGCCCACCAGCGGCCCCATTCTCTACGGCGCACTGATGGCGGAAGATATGTTTCTGGCGGCGGGCTTTATCCTGATGCTCAGCGTGCTCACCGTCATCGGCGCATTCGTCTCCGACCTGCTGCTGGCCTGGCTCGACCCGCGCATTCGGCTGTCTTAACGCAGAGGCGCAGAGGCGCAGAGAGGCAAAGAACGAACAGCAAGGGAAATACAGGAAATGAAGGAAATAACAACTTGATGCGCAGAATCATTTCCCTTATTTCCCTCATTTCCTTTGCTCTTCTATAACTCGTAACTCGTAACTCGTAACTCGTAACTCATAAATCACCACTTGTAACTGGATACGTAATGCAAACAACACTTGCCAACCCAACACTGCCCCAACCGGCGGAACAGGAGAGCCGGGCCGAGGTTGCTTCGCAGTGGAAGCTGATGTGGTGGAAGTTCCGCAAGCATAAACTGGCGGTTGTGGGCGGCGTGGTGATGATTCTGGCCTACATTGTGGTGGCCTTCTGCGAGTTCTTTGCGCCCTGGCTGCCCGACACCTACAACAACCAGTATGTCTACGCCCCGCCCCAGACGCTGCACTTCTTCCGCGACGGCGGTTTTGCGCCCCACGTCTACGGCTACAAGTTTGAGCGCGATCCCCAGTCGTTCAAAAAGACCTGGACGATTGACGAGAGGCAAATTATTCCGGTGGGCCTGTTTGTGCGCGGCGAACCTTACCAGCTCTGGAGCTTCATCCCCATGGATCGGCGGCTGATCGGGCCGCAGGAAGCGGACCAGCCCTTTTTTTTGGTCGGCACCGACAAGAATGGCCGCGACGTGTTGAGCCGCACCATCTTCAGTGCCCGCGTGTCGCTCACCGTCTGCCTGGTGAATGTGTTTCTGACGCTGATTCTCGGCATTGCCCTGGGTGGCCTTTCGGGCCTGGTGGGCGGCTGGGTAGACGGCATCATCCAGCGGGTGATTGACGTGCTGCTCTCGGTGCCGCAGCTGCCAATCTGGCTGGCACTGGCCTCAGTGGTGCCGCTCAGCTGGTCGCCATTGCAGGTCTACTTTATGATCACGATCATTATCTCGCTGATGAGCTGGACGTATATGGCCCGGGTGGTGCGGGGCAAGTTCCTCTCGCTGCGGGAAGAAGATTTTATTCTGGCGGCCCGGCTCGATGGCGTGGGCAACGGGCGGCTGATTGCCCGCCACATGCTGCCCTCGTTTATGAGCCATGTGATCGCCTCCATCACCCTGGCCATTCCGGGGATGATCCTGGCCGAAACCAGCTTGAGCTTCCTGGGCGTGGGATTGCGCCCGCCCATTGTCAGCTGGGGCGTGATGCTGCAAGACGCGCAGAAAGTGGCCACGATTGCCACCTACCCCTGGCTGCTCTTCCCTGGCCTGGCGGTGGTGCTGGTGGTGCTGGCGCTCAACTTCCTCGGCGATGGACTCAGAGACGCGGCAGACCCGTATGCGTAGTAATTAAAGGTTAAGGGTTAAGGGTTAGTAGCAATGAAAGCAATGAACCACTGTATTCGATGCTCCTTAACCCCTAACCCCTAACCCCTTCTACTATTATGAACGACACATTGCTTGACATAAACGACCTGCGGGTGCATTTCTTCACCGATGAAGGGGTGGTGAAGGCGGTGGATGGGGTACACCTGCGGGTGCGGCGGGGCAAAACCATGTGCGTGGTGGGCGAAAGCGGCTGCGGCAAAAGCGTGATGTCGCTGGCAGCGCTGCGCATTGTGCAGGCACCGGGCCGCATTGTCAGCGGCGAGATGTGGCTCGACCGAGGCACACCTGACAAACCCAACCGGGTAGACATTGCCCGCCTCGATGCAAAGGGCCGCGAGATGCGCTCCATCCGTGGGGCCGAGATTGCCATGATCTTTCAGGAGCCGATGACTTGCTTCAGCTACATGTACACCGTGGGTAACCAGATTATGGAAGCTATCCGGTTACACCAGCCGGTCTCGAAGCAGGAGGCCCGCAATCGCACGGTGGAACTGCTGCGCAAGGTGCGTATTCCTCACCCCGAGCGCCTGGTGGATGAATACCCGTTTCGGCTCAGCGGCGGCATGCGCCAGCGGGCGATGATCGCGATGGCCCTGGCCTGTAGCCCCAGCCTGCTCATCGCCGACGAGCCGACCACGGCGCTGGATGTGACGACCCAGGCCCAGATTCTTGACCTGCTGCTGGATTTGCAGCGGGAGGACGGCATGGGGCTGATGTTTATCACCCACGACCTGGGCGTGGTGGCCGAAATTGCCGACGAGGTGGCGGTGATGTACCTGGGCAAGGTGGTGGAAACCGGCGCGGTTGATGAAATTTTTAACAGCCCAAAGCACCCCTACACCCAGGCCCTGCTCCGTTCCATCCCCAAAATCAGCGCGAGCCGCGAGGCGCTGACGGCGATTGCGGGCATGGTGCCCAACCCCTTCAACCGGCCCGGTGGCTGCCCTTTCCACCCCCGTTGCAACCAGGCCCTGGCGGGCCGCTGCGAGGTGGAAACGCCGCCGCTGGTGGAAGTGACAGCGGGCCACCATGTGCGCTGCCTGCTCTACGATGGTACGCCCGCACCCCAAGCGGCACCGGCGGCGCGGGTTGTTGCGGCAGCAGATTGAATGTTTTTCATCCGCAGATTACGCGGATGACGCAGATTGTGCGGATGCTAGAAGCATTGATCTGTGTAATCTGTATCGTCTGCGGATAAAACTGACGATGAGCTATGTGACCGCGTTTATTAAGAAACGCGTCGGGCAGGAATAGGAATCCTTTGCGGCTTTGCGGCTTTGCGCGAGACTATTCAGATCATCTCGTACAAATCTCTGTGTTCTCGGTGCCCTCTGTGGCAGATAAGCGGAGCATATGATGCAGGCAAGAACTGGCGACACGCAGGCAACGCTGCTTGATGTGCAGAACCTGAAAATGTATTTTCCCATCACCAAAGGGCTGTTTGGTGGCGTGAAGGGCTATGTGCGGGCGGTGGATGATGTGAGCTTCACCATCCGCCGGGGCGAGACGCTGGGCCTGGTGGGCGAAAGCGGCTGTGGCAAAACCACCGTGGGGCGCTGCATTGCCCGCGCCTACAAACCCACCGGCGGCGAAGTGCGCTTTCTGCAATCGGGCGGCAGCACCCTTGACCTGGCAAAGGTGGAAGGCGAGGAGCTGCGCCCGCTCCGCAAAGACGTGCGCATGATCTTTCAAGACCCCTACTCGTCGCTCAACCCGCGCATGACGGTCTACGAGATCGTCAGCGAGGTGCTGAGGGTAAACAAACTGCTGCCCGAGTCCGAGATCAACGAGCGGGTGCAGAGCGTGATTCGGCGGGTGGGCCTGCGGCCCGAATACATCCGCCGCTATCCCCACGCCTTTTCCGGCGGCGAACGGCAGCGCATCGTTATTGCCCGTGCCCTTGTTACCGAGCCGCGCCTGATCATCTCCGACGAAGCCGTGAGCGCCCTGGATGTCTCGATCCGTGCCCAGATTCTCAACCTGATGGAAGACCTGCGGCGCGAGTTTAACCTGACCTACCTGTTTGTGTCGCACGACCTGAGCGTGGTACGCTACATCTGCGACCGGGTGGTGGTGATGTATGTGGGGCGGGTGGTGGAGAGTGCGCCGGTGAACAAGATTTTCACCATGCCCCTGCACCCCTACACCGAGGCGCTGATGTCGGCTGTGCCCATCCAGAACCCGCGCTTGCGCCACGCCAGCCAGCGCATTCGGCTGGAGGGCGATGTGGCCGACCCTTCTAACCCGCCGAGTGGCTGCTATTTTCACCCGCGCTGCCGCTTCGCCCAGGATCGTTGCCGCACCGAAACGCCCGCCCTGCGCACGCTCGACAACGACCACATGGTGGCCTGCCACTTCGCCGAGGAATTGCAACTGCGCGGCGCGGTGATGGCGTGAGGCGTGAAACGCACAAAGTGCTGAGTGCTGAGTGCTGAGTGCTGAGTATCCAAAGGCTGAAGGCTGAAGGCTGAGTAAACTAGTCCTGAGTGCTGCGCAATCGTCAATCGTCAATCGTCAATCGTCAATCAAGTAATCGTCAATCATCAATCGTCAATCGTCAATCAACTATGCACACCATCAGTTTCGTAACCGCCAACTACGTCGCTCGACAGATGAACTATGCGATGACTTCGGACTGGGGGCCGCCGAGTCAGGCCACCAGTGATTATTTTCAGCCCCTGGAAACCTTTGCCGCCCGCTTTGGCGAGCTGCTGGCCGACATCAGTGCGCTGGGTTTTGTGGGCGTTGACCTGTGGCTAGCCCACCTGAGTCCGGCCTGGGCTACGCCAGAACATATTGCCATTGCCCGCCGCTTGCTAGCCGAGCACGGACTACACCTCACCAGTCTGGCGGGCTGGTTCGGTATGGAACGGGAGGAGTTTACCGCCGTCTGCGCCATAGCCGCCGCCCTTAGTGCGCCAGTGCTGGCCGGTGGTGCGCCCATCCTGGCCCGCGAGCGTGGCTTTGTGGTGGAAACCTTGCAACGTTATGGACTCAAGCTAGCGCTTGAAAACCATCCCGAAAAGCACCCCGCCGAATTGCTGGCCCAGATTGGCGACGGTGGGGGCGGCAGCATCGGCGCGGCGGTTGACACGGGCTGGTTTGGCACCCAGGGCTACCCGGCAGACCAGGCCCTGCGCGAACTGCGCGATCAGCTCTTTGCGGTTCATCTAAAGGATGTGCTGGCTCCGGGCGCTCACCACACCTGCCGCTACGGCCTCGGCGTGGTGCCGCTGCGGGCCTGCGTGCAGGTGCTGCGCGAGGTTGGCTACAGCGGCGTGATCAGCGTCGAACACGAGCCGGAACAGGGCGACCCGACGGAGGACGTGCGGGCGAGTTATGCCATGTTGCGCGAATGGCTGGCTGAGGGGCGATGAACGATGAATGCAGAATGATGAACGCGGAGTGAGCAACGAGGCGCTATGAAGGTTGCTTTGTAGACCATCGGTTAAATCGCCAATCTCCAATCGCCAATCTCTAATCGTCAATCTCCAATCACACCACTATGACACACACCACCCTCCCCCGCCTGCGCGTCAGCGCCGACGGCCACCAACTAGTCACCGAAACCGGTGCGCCCTTCTTCTGGTTGGGCGACACTGCATGGGAACTATTTCATCGCCTCACTCGTGAGGAGGCCCGCCACTACTTTGCTACCCGCCAGCGCCAGCGTTTTAGCCTTGTGCAGGCTGTCGCGCTAGCTGAATTTGATGGCCTCACCGAGCCGAACCGCTACGGCGAACTGCCCCTTTTTGAGCGTGACCCGGCTAGGCCCAACCCGGCCTACTTCGACACCGTGGACGACTACATCCACATGGCGGCGGAGCATGATCTGTATGTGGGTTTTTTGCCTACCTGGGGCGACAAGGTGGCCCAGGGCCTATGGATGAGCGAAAACGTGATCTTCACGCCGGAAAATGCCCTGATATACGGGCGCTGGCTGGGTCGCCGCTACCAGCATGTGAGTCACATCGTCTGGATTCTCGGCGGCGACCGCCCGGTGCTGCACGATGTTTATGACGACCGCCCCATCTGGTCGGCGCTGGCGGCGGGCATTCGTGAGTCGATTCCGCAGGCGCTGATCACCTACCATCCCTGCGGCGGTCACGACGGCCCCAACGGCTTGCACGACGAAGCCTGGCTCGACATGGTGATGTACCAGTCGGGTCACGGCAGCGGCCATGACGTGCCAATCTGGGAGTGGATTGAGGCTGACTACCGGCGCACGCCGCCGAAGCCGATGCTGGATGCCGAGCCAAACTATGAGGATAGCCCGGTGAACCCCTGGCCGGTCTGGGATGCAGCTCTGGGCCGCTTCGACGCTTACGACGTGCGCAAGCAGACCTGGCGCGGAACCCTGGCGGGTGCCCCCGGCGTAACCTACGGCCACCACTCGGTCTGGCAGTTCTACAGCCCCGAGCGGGAGCCGATTAACCATGCGGACTACGTGTGGCGTGAGGCCCTTGAACGGCCCGGCGCAAACCAGGTGCAGCACCTGCGGAGCCTGCTTGAGTCGCGCCCGCCGCTGCTCCGTCGCCCGGCCCAGGAATTGCTGCGTTCGCCAGCGGGCGAGGGTGGGCAGCATGTGCGGGCCGCTCGCGCCAGCGATGGCAGCTACGCGGTTGTCTACATTCCCTGCGCCAACCAGACGGTCGAGCTTGACACGGCCTGCATCAGCGGTCGGCAGGCCAGAGCCGCATGGTACGACCCGCGCACGGGCGAATATCATGCGATTGGCCCGTGCAGCACCGGCAGCCCC
>JALONX010000476.1 GCA_025454695.1 Chloroflexaceae bacterium | reverse complement strand
GCCACCGCTACGCTTGGGCACATGTCGGTAGACATAGTGCGAAACCCGGTCGGCAGGTCGGTCGTAGCTGAACCAGCGTAACCGGGTGAGGCTGATACCGAGCCAGGCCGCCAGTTCCGCCTCGTTCCGCAGCAGTGGCAGCCCAAAGCGGGCCAGCTTCGCTGCATCAGCCGTCGCGCCACGCTGGGTTTTCGCCACGCCCCAGGTCTCCTCACCGAAGTGGCGGCGGTCGGCAGCGCGGCGCTGGTGACGCTGAGCTTCACGGGCGGCTCGGCGTTGCGCCCGCGCTTCCTCCCATTGCACTTGCCACGCAATGCGGGGGTCTTCGTCCTGGGTCGGTGCAGGTATGCGCCCAAGGAGCTTTTGAATGGCCTCAACGAGTTGGTTCCACATGGTGCCTCATATTATGTAGCGCCTGAACCGTAATGTCCTTTATTTCTCTTGCCTATGATGAAATCCGACGAAAGGGCAGGCGCTACGAACATGCGCCGGAGCGGGTTCCCCGCTTGTTCGAGCTGGGGAACCGGCGAAGAAGTAATGGCAGCAACTGCCCACCACGGCGGAACGCCGCAGCGTAATGGCTAGCGCCCTGCCCCTTCGTCGTCGGCAGAACTGGCGGCGACTGGCGGCTCGGCGGCAAGCTGCCGTTCGAGCTGCATATGGGCCGCCTGGAGATGTTCACATGGGCCGCGTGACATAAGGTTGTTGCGGAAAGCCGGGCAGGTGCAGCGCCCAAAGCGCAGCCGCCCATCCAGGTCAATCGCAACCAGTGCCTCGTGGGTCACGCCGTTGTGCGTCACCAGAGCCGTGGCCCTGGTTTCGCGCCGCCCGGTTTCATTCTTTTCGGGCGGTGTAATCTGCAATATCTGTATCTGTCCATCTTCCACCAGTTGCCGGGCCACGGCAGTGCGTGGGTCGGGCACGAAGATCGTGTCCAGATTGAGCGGCTCAGCGAAGAGTTCGCGCAAGCGGTAGCGCCGCGCCTCCACATCGGCGATCACTCGCCCGGCTCGGCAGAGCTTGAAGAGGGCGTGTTCCACCGTGCCCGCTGGCAGGCCCGTGTCACTGGCGATCTCGCGGCGGGTTGCAACCAGGCGGCGCACCAGGCAGGCATAAACAGTGGCCATCTCCTCGGCGCTGACAGGGCTGCGGGGCGCAAGCTGGTCAAAGGCGCTGCCAGTGGCCCAGTCGTTCTTTGTCCAGCCCGAAAGCACCAGTGTGAAGCGAAACGGCCCGCAGTGGCAGCTATACATGTGGGGCAGCCCCCGCCCAAATAGCCCGACGGTGACGCGATCGGCGTAGGGCAGCACCCCCCGCAGCAGATCGAGCCGCTTGCGCCCCCAGACGCGCACGGTGCGCTCGTAGCCCTCGTAGCTGCTGTCTTTGAAAACAACCGGCGTGTCCCATGGTTCCACCAGCACCCGCATCGGCTCACCAGGCCGCAGTTCATAGCGCAGGCCATGGGGCGGGCGCGGCGGCTTCTGGTCTTGAAATACAGCCAGCATGGTCAGTAGATCTGCGGGGCGCACATCGAAGGTGAACGGACGTAGCGCCAGGGCGCTCTGCACCTGCAAGAAGCCCTTGAGCCAGGTTTCTGGCAGCGTTACTTTGCGCTCGAAATGGCTGCCACCGCCAGACCCGCTCGTTGCGACGCCAAAGCCGCTTGCGCCCACCGCAAATGTGGTGCGCCGCGATGACCGCATGCGCTGCAAGCTGCTGCGCAATGCCCAGGTGAAATCAATATTGGTGGTGCCATACTGCACCAGTCCTTCCGGCTCAAAGGCATCCAGGGGCGCGGAAAGGCGTGCGTACACCGACTCATCGCCACTGAAACACTCAAAGAAGATCTCGTCGGGATGCACGGTGATCACCGGGTCAAGCACCCACATCCAGCGCCAGGGGTCGGTGTAATCGCTAATGACCACCTCGTGCATGGCAACCATGAGCTGGCGCAGCAGCACTGGCTCTTTCACCTGCCCGCTGAAGCGCACCGGCGGGCGACGCAGGTTGGCTGCAAAGTCGAGCGCTGATTCGTGCAGCGTGGTGGTGCAAGCAGTGCGCTGGTTGTAGGCAAGGCTCACTTCCATGGCGCTGCCTCCGCACCTGTTCGTTGCGCCCGCCGTGTTCGCACAAATTGCACCATGGCCTTCTCGCTTACCCCGCGTCGTCCCCGTACATCCATCGCCTCTTCCAGTACTGGCATGACTGCTGCGGCGTAGGTCGGCCCGTGCAATGCGGCCTGGCTGAGAGCCTGCAACACCAGTTCTTTAGTTTTGATGCGCGCCCGACCCCGGAGCAGTGCCCGCATGTAGGGCAAATTTTCAACCACGCGCTGGGCGGCGGCTGGCCCGCCCCCTTGCAGCATCTCCAACCCGGTGATCTGCACAAAAATATTGGGCGACTCGAGCAGTTCCCGTATCGCCTCGCTTGAGGCCAGCCAATCGGCGTGGTGCTGCGTTGCCAGATAGGCAAACACCGGGTGATGGCGACGGTCACGCCAGTAGTCCCAAACCTCAAAAGCAGCAACAAAGCTCAACACGTTGGCGGCGTGGCACACATAACGTGCAGGCGACGCTGCATGCAGGCGCTCGAAACGGGCCAGCACGGGCGCACTGCGCTGAACTAATTCCTGTTGCGCCTTTGGATCGGGTTTGCGCCAACGGTGCTCGCTTTCTGGGGGATAGGCCCGCCACACCAGGCTCGATAGTTCGCGCAGCGCGAGGTAGCTCAGGAAATCGAGCAATTCGTCATCGTTTCTGGCGGTGGCCATGGCAAACAACTGCTCATCATAGCCAATGAGGAACTGTTCGAGAAACGGCTTGGTCTCACCGGGCATTCGTTTATAAAGCGCTCTTGCGACATCGCCATGTAACCGCCAGCGATTCCAGGTGTTTTCGATGGGTGTGCGCAGCGCCAGTGCTTGCAGCAGGGCTGCATTGTCAAGCGGTTGCTGAAGCAGGTTGCGCAACTCGTTGTTCCAGAGTTCGGCGTGGCCTACGCGAAAGAAGAGCCGCCAGTAGAGTACGTCATCGCGGCGTGTGTGGGCCGCTTCCAGCAAAACCTTCCCTTGCTGATGATTGAGCCATTGTAAACTTTCTTCGATGTAAGGCCAGATCTCCATGCCATACTGCTCAATTGCATCGCCCAATGCCGCCAGGTCAAGCTCCCAGGTCTGGGCGGGGTGGCGCTCACGCAGGGCGGCCACAAATCCGGCGGCGGGGAGCGATTGGGCCAGCAGGCGACGAATTTCGTCATTCCACTCCTTGCTGGTAGCAAAGGTACGGAAGAGGGCCAGCACTAGCGGTGTATCATTGCGTTCGGCAGCGCGGCGGCGAAGCGTGGCAAAATTCGATTGCCTACCCCACCAGCGCTTGCGCAGGCGTTCCATAATAAACGGGCTAAACTGGCTGGCACCACGTTGGTAGAGCGCCAGGGCGGTTTCTTCTTCCAGGCCAAACCAGATGCCCCGAAACGTGCGGCGCTGCAACGCCGCGAGTACCTCCCCATCAGGCGCGGGCGACGCGGCAAGCTGGCGAATTTCGTTATTCCAGGCGTCTTCGCTGGTCGTTTTGGGGTAGAGTGCCTGAAAGAGGCTGTCGCAGCCGTCGGCTTCGGCGCGGGCAAGCAACCGCTCAATTACCTGCTGCTGCCCCCAATCGAGGTGGCGCACCAGAAACGACTCGAAGAAGACCGCATCGCGCTCATACAAGGCTGGTGCCCAGATGTTTGCTAGACGGGAGAAGTTGGGCTGCGTCGCCAGTTCAGCCAAGGCCCGCAACACATCGCCCCGCCCCTCCGTTTCGCGGATGAGCTTAAGAATCTGCGTTGAGAGTTCAGTTATGGGGTCAGCCTTGCCCATCCGCAACCTCCTGTCGAAGATAAAGTAAATATACAGCATATTTGTGACACCTACAGTCACAAGGGGCAAGAATAACGGACATACCATTTTGCCTGCGTCCAACCGGACAGATGGCCGGGCTGCTCAGCAGGCACAAGAACGATAGGCGGTGATCTCGAACTTCCGTCCTATTGAAATGCCATGTGGCCTATGTTAAGATAGGTGCAGCATGAACCGGGCAGTGGCACGCATTATTCTTGTTTCCTTGCTTTGCCAGTGCGGTTGAGATGTACCCTATGGATAGTGGCCTGCAAAAACCAAACAGTACTGATCGCGTGGTAGAATTGCGCCTGCCGAGCAAGCTTGGCTACGAGCGGGTAGCGATGGACACGGCATCGTCAATTGCCACGCGCATGGGCTTCAAAAATGATCGGGTTGAGTCGTTAAAGACAGCAGTGGGTGAAGCGGTGACCAACGCGATTGAACACGGCAACCAGCATGATGCGGCCATGAAGGTCATTGTTATGCTGCTGGTGCAGGATGGGGAACTGGTGGTAAGTGTGGCCGATCAGGGTCGCAAAACGCTCACTGAGGATTGCACTACCCGCACCCCCCGCATTGCCGAGGTGATGGAAAAAGCTGATAAAGGTGGCTGGGGCATCTGGCTCATCCGCGAATTGATGGACGAGGTTGAATTCGGCGTTACGCCTAATGGCGGCAACCAGATTCGGATGGTCATCCATCTTGAGCGGTAGGCGCTGAAGAAGGAGCGGAGGGATGTTAGAAGACGAACTGACGGTCACCACACGCCAGCGCGATGGTATCACCATTCTTGACCTGGTGGGTGATGTGACCACGTTTGCCGAAGAGAAGATTAACGGAGCCTACCGCGAGGTGACCGGGCAGGGGGCAAAAAACATCCTGCTCAATTTCCGCCAGAATGATTACATTAATAGCGCCGGAATTGCTATTCTTATTGGCATTGTGACGGAAGTGAACCAGAATAATCAGAAACTGGCCGTTAGCGGCCTTTCTTCCCATTTCCAGAAAATTTTCCGCATGGTTGGCCTCACCCAGTATGCCAGCATCTACCAGGACGAAGACGAGGCCGTGCAGGGCCTGAATGGCAAGCGTGCGTGATTAGAGTTCGTTAGCGGTTGCCAGTTTGCAGTTGGCCGTATCGTTCCCTGTATGCAGCAAACTGCAAACTGCAAACTGCAAACTGCGTTGACTGTTCAACCTCCCACCGCTTCCGCCAGTTCCGCCGGGGAAACGACGGCATTGCCCAGCCGCCGCACCACCAGGGCCGAGGCTGCGTTGGCTAGCCTGGCTGCCACGAGTGCTCCCAACCCCGCCGCCAGGGCCAGCGTGGCCACTGCAATAAAGGTGTCGCCTGCGCCAGTGGTATCGTAGACTTCGCTCACCTTCACCGCTGGCAGGTGGCTGTACGCCACGCCCTCACCGAGCATCGAAAGCCCATCTGGCCCACGGGTGACGATGACCAGGCGTGCCCCCAGTTGTTCGCGCAGCATGCCTACTACCTTAGCTTCGGTAGCTATACTTGCGTGGTCTGTACCGGGTACCCATGTAGTATTATAGCCCAGCATTTTGGCA
>JALONX010000475.1 GCA_025454695.1 Chloroflexaceae bacterium | reverse complement strand
CCTCTTCAATGTGGGCAAGTTCAGCCAGGCCCTGCAGGTGTTTGATGACTTGCGGGCTGCTGATCCCAACAACATCCTCTACCTCGGCTACATCGCCCAGATTCACGAGCGCCAGGGCCAGATTGATGCCGCCGCTGCTATCTATGCCAGCCTGGCTGACCTGCACCAGAACCAGCGTCGGGCGGTCAAAACGGTGGAAGCGCTGCGCGAACTGCTGCGCCTGCGCCCCGACATGGACGAGCAGCGCGAACGGCTGGCCCGCCAGCTGGAAGACCTCAACGCGACGGCTGATGCCAGCGCCGAATACCTGACCCTGGCCCGCCGCTACCGTGAGCAGCAGCGCTATGACGATGCTGCCGAGCGGGCCGAACATGTGCTGCGCTTTGAGCCAGGCAACCGTGAGGCGAAGGAACTGCTGGCTGCGTTGCATGAAGACATGGCCCGCGCCGTGCAGGGCGATAGTCCTGCCCCCGCCAGTGCCCCCAGCGTTGCATCCGCCCGTTCCATCGTCAGCGGCGGCATGACTGGTGCCCTGCGCTCACAACAGTTCGCCGCCGAGAAGCTGGTGGCCGAAGCAATTGAAAAGCAGGAAGCGGGCGACAGCGCCGGGGCCATCGCCGCCTACGAGCAGGCGGTACACCTGGGCATGGAACGGCCCGACGTGTTCTACAGCCTGGGCTTGCTGTACCAGGATCGGGGCGACCACCGGGCCGCTGTGCAGGTGCTGACCCAGGCCGCCGCCGACCCGGAATACGCGCTCTCGTCCCATTTTGCGCTGGGCACCAGCTATCAGGAATTGGGCCAACTGCCCCAGGCGGCCCAGGAGTATGAACAGACCATCCGCCTGGTTGATCTTGAGTCCATCGGCAAAAACGAGTCGGGCGACCTGATTCAGATGTATGAGAGTGCTGCCGGAATTTATGAGCAAATTGGCGACATTGCCCGCGCGGCGGCCCTGTATTCAACGCTGGCCAACTTCCTGGCGGCCAAACGCTGGGGCAAAGACCGCGCCGCTGAGTTCACCCAACGAGCGAAAGAGCTAAACGAACGCAACATGTTCGCCAAGCTGCGCACGCTCAGCACGGGCGGCCTGGTGCAGAAAGACCCAACCGCGAACCTGCCTCCACCGCCCGCGCCAACCACCGCCGCCATGCCGGAAACCTGGGGCAAAATCCGCTCCATCACCGACTTTTTGCGCAGCGACCGACTGCCCAATAACGGTGCTGAAGGGTTGTCTCCGGCGGCGAGTAGCAGCAACAGCATGGTTGCGGTTGCAGAACAGCCCAACCCGCTGGATGTGCTGGACACGTTGCCCGCCGCCCCCGCTGCCCCCGCCGCCCCGGTGACAAAAATCAACACCAGCGGGCTGGATGAAACCGCGGAGCGTTGGGTGCAGGCAAGTGAACGCTATATTGAGCAGGGGCTGCTGGAAGCGGCGCTGGACGCTTGCCACGAGGTGATCAGCGTTAACATGCACTACTTCCCCATCCACCTGCGCATGGGCGAAATCTATGAACGCCTGGGGCGACCCGAAGAGGCGCTGGCGAAATATCAGTTGCTGATTGACACATGCCGCCTGCGCAACGAAACCGACCTGGCGATTGATGTCTACTTCCGGCTGATTGAGCTTTCGCCCGACACGGTGAACGCCCGCTCGCGCCTGGCGGAACTGTTGCACCAGGTGCAGCGCAACGACGAGGCTGCCGGGCAGCTGGCTCAGGTCGCTGCCACCTACTTCCGCCTTGGCCAGACCAACAAAGCGCTGGAAGAGTATCGCCGCCTGTTGCAGTGGGCACCCAAAAACGCCGACTTGCATGCGCAGTATGGCCAGTTGCTGCTGAAGCTGGAGCGCTACGAGGCGGCGATGGCCGAATTCCGCAAAGCGCTGGAGTTGGGCCGCGCTGATGATCCGGTGGCAATTGCCCGCCTGAACCTGACGTTGGCCCTGATGGGCGCGCCCGCCAGCCACATCTGGGACTCGTTTGCGGCGCTGCTGGGCCATGTGCAGAAGCAGCCGCAAAGCCTGGGCCAGGTGCAGGCCGAATATCGAACCGCCCTGCTGGTGAACGACCACCCGGCCCTGCACTATATGTTAGGCATAGTGCAGCAGAAGCACAACCAGCACGGTTCGGCGCTGATGGAATTTGAGCAGGCGGTGGCGCTGCTGGAAGATGCCCCCGAGTCACTGCTGCCGATTGGCCTGGTGCATCAGGCGATGGCTGATAGCCATATTGCGTTGGGCCAGGCCCCCGAAGCGCTGGAACAGCTGCGGCTGGGCCAGCGGGCTGCGGCCAACATCACGCCCGACCCGGCGATGACCCACGACTTTGCCCGCCCGCTGAGCCAGGGCGACCTGGTGCGGCGCATGGCCGAGGCCTATGCTGCCAGCGACGATCTAGATGGGGCCGAGCAGGCCTTGCTGGAGGCGCGGCGCTTGCTACCATATGACCGGGCGATTTACACCAAACTGGCTGATGTCTACTTCCGGCAGGGTAAACTGAGCGAGGCCCTGGCTCAACTGGAAGACCTGGCCACCCATTACGAGGAGCGCCAGGATCTGGAGAAGGTGATTGAAACGCTGGAATATGCAGCGAAACTGGCCCCCAACAATATCACGATTTGTAACCGGCTGGCCCGCACCCAGCTGCGGGTCGGCTATCTCGACCAGGGTGTGGAGGGGCTGTCGCGGGTGGCCGAGTTACAGCGCAAGGCCGGTCAGTTGAAGGACGCAGTGGCGAGTCTGCAAGAAGTGGCCCAGGTGCATTGGACGTTGAGCCAGCATGAGCAGGCCCGCCAGGTCTACGACCGGATAACCCAGATTGCGCCTAACGATGTGGACGCCCGCCAGTGGCTGGCCTTGATGTACACGCTCACGGCCCGCACGCCGGAAGCGATTGCCGAAAAAAAGCAGATCGCCCGCATCTTCGCCCAGCAGCGCGACTACGATAATGCGATTGCGGAATTGCATCAGATCATCGGGTTGAACCAGCAGGATTTGGAAGCCTACCTGATGATGGGCGATATGCTCATGCGTCGGGAGGAGTTTAGCCAGGCTGTTCGCATCTACAACCGCATGCTGAAGATGGATGGCGTGGAAAGAGAACGGGTGGAAGCCCTGCTGGCCGCTGCCAACCGCATGCTCAACCAGCAACAAATGGTGCAGCAGGCCCGCAGTCCGGGATAGACGATTGACGGTGCCCGCAGGGCGGTGCAAAGCGCTTTTGACGATTAATGATTGATGAGTTGTTCTGAGTTAGCCAAAGGATTGCCGTTGCGGAGGACGAGGGAGAGGACGAACGGATTCTTTCTCGTTACACACTTCCCAGTCAACGGTGTCGGTTATGCCTGATCTGAGTCGCCTCTGGGGCCGTCTCAATCCACTCACTTCACCCAGCGCCCTACTTGACATAGCGGTTGTCACGCTGCTCTTCTTCTGGTTGCTTGGTGTCATTCGTGGCACGCGGGCAGTCCAGTTGCTGCGTGGCATCGGCATTGTGCTGGCCATTGCTTTCCTCGTGAACTCCGCCGTTGATCAACTTACCACGCTGAGCTGGCTGCTGCGCAATGTGATTCAACCGGCCCTGGTGGTGGCGATTCCGGTGCTGTTTCAGCCGGAGTTGCGCCGGGCGCTGGAAACGCTGGGGCGCACGGGTGAACTCTTCAACCGCCCCTTTGGTTCGTCCAATCGGCTGGAGTTAATCGAAACGGTGAGTGTGATCAGCAAGGCAGCGGCGCAGCTTTCGCAGCAGGGGGTGGGCGCACTGATTGTGATTGAGCGCGAAACGCAGTTGCAAGAGTTTGCCGACCGGGGCGTGCTGATCGACTCACGGCTGGCGGTGCCGCTGCTGCTCAACATCTTTTATCCCAATTCGCCGCTGCACGACATGGCCGTGATTGTGCGCGGGAACCGCATGCTGGCGGCGAATGTGGTGCTGCCGCTGAGCGAAGACATTAGCGGGCGTTTTGGCACCCGGCACCGGGCGGCGAAAGGGATTAGCGAACAATCAGATGCGATTGCGGTGGTCGTTTCGGAAGAAACCTCGAATATTTCGGTGATGTATGATGGGCGCATGGTGAGCAACCTGACGGAGGCCCGCCTGCGGGCGGTGCTGGCCGGGCTGCTTAAGGTGACGCTGCCGGAGGAGCGTTCGTGAGCGCTCTGCGGGCAACCCTATTGCGAATTGCGCTGGCCCTGGGGTTGAGTTTCGCCTTGTGGGCCTTTGTTTCATTTAGCGAAAATCCTGAAGAGCAGTTGCAGTATCCCTCGGTGCCGATTGAAACGCGCAATGTGCCCTCGGATCTGGTTATTGTTGACCGGAACGGTTTGCCAAGCTCAGTGACCCAGGTGGTGAGTGTGACGGTGGAAACCGATCGGCTGACAAGGGAAAGTTTGCGCCAGGTAGATGTGCGGGCCTTTGTTGATTTGAGCGGTTCGCAGGCGGGCGAACGCTTTGTGCCGGTGTATGTCGAGGCGACCAGGCCGAATATTTCGCTCAACTTCCCCCGTATTGACCCGGCAAATATTCCTGTGCGCCTGGAGCGCCTGATTACCGAGACGGCACCGATTACGCTGACGGTGCAGGGCAATGTGCCGTTCAGCTTTGCTCTGGGTGCCCCCGAGATTCAGGTGAACAATGCCCCGGTGGCGCAGGCCCAGGTGCGCGGCCCGGAAAACCGGGTCGAGCGGGTGGTGCAAGCGCGGGCGGTGGCCGATGTGGATGGGCGCAGCGCCAGCTACTCGGGGCCGCTGCCACTGGAAGCGGTGGACGCCAACGGCCAGGTGGTTGAAGGCGTGGTACTGGTGCCGTCAACCGTGGATGTGCGGGTGCCGATCACGCCGCTGGTGGGGCTGAAGCCCGTGCCGGTGTTGGGTCGGCTGGAGGGCTTCCCCGCCGCTGGCTTTGAAGTTGCCAGTGTGCAGAGCAACCCACTGCTGATAAATCTCACTGGCAGCTCGGGCACGCTCGACCAGGTGGCGCGGGTGGAAACCGATCCGATTGACATCAATGGCATTCAAGGCACCGTTACCCGCACAGTGGCAATACGCTTTCCGCAAGGCACCTCGCCCCAGGCGGGCGAACCAACTGAGGCGACGGTGACCATTACGGTTGTGCCCATCACCCGGCCCTTCCAGGCTCAGGTTCCGGCAGGGGTGCAAATTGTGAATATTGGCTCCGGGCTGTTTGCTAGTTCCAACCAGGCTGCAATTTCGGTGCAGGTGGCGGGCACGGCAGGGGCATTGAACCAGCTCAGCACCACGTCACTAGTGGCCACGGTGAACGTGCAGGGGCTGGGCGCGGGCACCTACCAGGTGACTCCCAGCATCAACCTGCCGCCCGGTGTTTCCCTCGTGGGCAACGTGCCTCAGGTAACGGTGACGCTGCGGGCGACCCCCACAGCGGTGCCCACCGCATCGCCCGAAACGCCGGGTGACACCGCCACGCCTGCGCCGCCC